>JAZRLK010000031.1:0-8727 GCA_045646805.1 Faecousia sp. | reverse complement strand
GTGGGAATCTCTTGGTACAATCTTACTTGTTCAGGTAAGCTTGCGATAGAAGAAACTGCCTACTATGAGATTGCCACGCCCCTGACGGGGCTCGCAATGACACAGAGGTACGATACTCTGTACGTTAGTAAGATAAATTCTTATTTAGCTCAATTGGTGCCCTGGGCAAGTTGGGCGATGCCGTTGGCGAGGAGTTCGGCGGCATAGAGGGCATTTTCTCGGGTATCTCCGGCAGTACCTACCTCCACCAGCAGCATTCCCGGGGATAGATCCTGGTTGAAATAATATGTCCGCATCGTCACATCCCGGCACAAGCCGGGATATTCTTTTTCCAAAACCGCTTGCAGCTTCACCGCAACGGATAGATTTTCCTGCCAGTTGGTATGGGCGTAGCCCGTGCCTGCCACCAGCATCAGCCGGGAGGATTTTTGCCCATTTACAGTTACGGTTTGGCTTGCCTGCTTTCCGGAGCTGTCGGTATAGGCATCCCGGTGGATATCCAGCACAAGCTGGATGGAGGGATATTCCGCCAGATACTGCTTGACCGTCTGGCGGGATAGGGTGTAGGCATCGTTGTAGGAGGGGTAGTCGTGGACGGTGGTATCGTGGATCACGGAAATGCCCTTTTTCTCCAGACAGGCAGCTAAATGCTTGCCCACGGAAACCATATTGTAGCGGCTGTCCTGGGTGCGATAGGAATCGGATGCGGTATAACCTTCCGTGTTTTCGTAGCTTTCGCAGGTGTGCGAGTGAAGGATCAGAACAGTCGGCTCCTTTTCGGTCAGATTCCAGTTCAGAGGCGTTTGCAGCATAGCTTCCACATCAACGGCATAACCCGGCTGGTTTTTTATGGCGATCAACGCAGTATCATCCGGGGAGAATGTGGGAAGCACCGGCTCTGAGGCAGAGGGGGCTGTTTCTTCCGGAGGTTTTGACTCGGAGGGAACGGTTTGGGAAGGACGGAGCACTTTCCCGGTGCCTGCATAAAGCACAACGGACAGCAGGGAAGGGTTTTGCATCAGATTTTGCATATCTCTTGCCAGTCCGCCGCCAAAAAGCCGAACAAAAACGGCAAAAATAAGGACAGATATACCAAAACGCAGACATTTTTCCTCAAGTTTCATAAATCCATCCTTTCCGGAAATAAAAAAGAGATGCCGCAGCATCTCTTTTTCTTATTCAGGTTTCTTCCATTTCGGCCGTTCCCGCAAGGTGGTGCGAAGCTGCTCAAAAAACGCGGTAAGCAGCTGGGAACATTCTTCTTCCATAACGCCGGCATCGGCTTGGGGGTGGTGGTTAAAGTCCATAGAGAACAGATCGCAAACAGAGCCGCAAGCGCCGCATTTTTGATCCCTTGCGCCAAATACCACCCGGGGGATCCGGGCATTGATGATAGCGCCGGCGCACATAGGGCAGGGCTCTAAGGTTACATACAGGGTGCAGTCCCAAAGCCGCCAGCCGCCTAAATTGGCGCAGGCATCGCCGATCGCCTCGATTTCTGCGTGACCCAAAGCGGTTTTGGCTGTTTCCCGACGGTTTCTGCCCCGACCTACGATCTGCCCGTTTCGCACGACCACACAGCCAACCGGCACTTCGCCGTCTGCTGCAGCTTCCTGAGCCAGCTTCAGCGCCTCTTCCATAAAAATTCGATCATCCATAAAATTCTATCTCTCCTTTTGGTATATCATAACCCAAGGAGAATATCCCGTCAAGGTGTTTTCATTGTAGCTTGACGCCATCCAAAAAATCAAGGGAAATATCGGGGCAGGTGTGCTTGTTGACAAAACAAATGATTGTTTATCGTGCTAACGCCCGATAAAAATTGACAATTGACAATTGATAATTGACAATTATGGAGTCCGCAAAGCGAACAATTTTAAATCATTTCCGTAGGAAATACCTTAATTGTCCATTGTCCATTGTTCATTGTCAATTAGAGCGTTAGCGATATAAATTCTAATTTAGTTGAAGGTGTAAGTGAGAGGAGAATTACGCGTATTGTTGGCTTGCAAAGCGGGGGGATATTTGCTATAATAAAGAAAAATGGAGAAGTGGGCTTATTTACTAAAAAGCCAGGGGGAAAACAGATGAAAACATTACTGCATATTTGCTGCGCACCCTGCGCCAACCAGTGCATTGAGGTTCTGCGGGGCGACGGCGTGGAGGTTACCGGCTTTTGGTATAACCCCAATATCCACCCCTATACGGAATACCGGGCAAGGCGGGATTGTCTGCGGGAGTACGCCCAGACCATTGAGCTGCCGCTGCTGGAAAAAAATGATTATGCCCTGCGCCCCTTCGTTCGGGAAGTGGCGGAGGATCTGGATCACCGCTGCGGAAAATGCTATGAAATGCGGCTTTTTGAAGCAGCCAAGGCTGCTAAGGATGGGGGCTTCGACAGCTTCACATCCAGCCTGTTCATCAGCCCCTATCAGAATTTTGATCTGATGCGGGAAACGGCGGAGAGGGCGGCTATGGAATATGGCGTGGATTTCCTGTTCCGGGATTTTCGTCCCTATTTCCGGGCAGGGCAGGAGCGAGCCAGAGAACTGGAAATGTATATCCAAAAATATTGCGGATGCATCTTCTCTGAGGAAGAGAGATACATCAAAGCAAAGAAAATTATCAGGTGATGAATATGAATGAATTACAATTTGCAGTGCCTTGCCTGTTTGGCTTGGAGGGCATTGCTGCCGATGAATTGAAACGGCTGGATATTCCCGGCGTGCAGGCGGAAAACGGCAGAGTGCTGTTCTCCGGCGGCGTGGAGGAAATGGCGAAGGCCAATATCTGCCTTCGCACAGGCGAGCGGATCTTGCTGGTGCTTGCCCAGTTTACCGCAACCACATTCGAAGAGCTGTTCCAGGGCGTTTACAACACAAATTTGGAGGATTTTATCCCCTCTGACGGTCAGTTTCCCGTGAAGGGTCACTGCCTGAACAGTAAGCTGATGAGCGTGCCGGACTGCCAGGCAATTGTGAAAAAAGCGGCATCCCGTCGGTTAGGGGAGAAGTATAAGCTGTCCTGGCTGCCGGAGACCGGCGTAAAATACCAGCTTCAGTTTGCCATTATGCAGGATAAGGTCACCCTTTATCTGGACACCTCCGGCGCAGGCTTGCACAAGCGTGGCTATCGGGCAGTGGGCAATGAAGCCCCCCTGCGGGAAACTTTGGCTGCGGCAATGGTGATTCTTTCCCGGTATCGGGGCAGAGAATTTTTCTGGGATCCCTTCTGTGGCTCCGGCACCATTCCCATCGAGGCGGCATTGATTGCCAAAAATCGGGCGCCGGGTCTGAACCGCCGATTTGCGGCGGAGCAGTTCTGCTGGTCCCGGCAGGATGCCTGGGAGAAAGTCCGCGCCGAGGCAAAAGACCGGGAGTTTCGTGGCGATTATCGGATCTTAGGATCAGACAACGATCCCAAATGCGTATCGCTGTCTATGGCCAATGCCCGGAAGGCCGGTGTTGCCGATGTGATCAAATTCGAAGACGGCGACGCCGTGAAAATGAGCCTGCCTGCCCAGGAGGGAATTATTGTCTGCAATCCGCCCTACGGTCAGCGGATGTTGGAGCAGCAGAGTGCCCAGCGGCTGTACGCCGCTATGGGTCGGCATTTCAAATATGCCGATGGCTGGAAGAAGTTCATCATCACCTCTGAGCCGGAATTTGAACATTATTTTGGCAAACGGGCAGACAAAAAACGCAAGCTTTATAACGGTATGATCAAGTGCGACTATTATATGTATACCGATAACAAAAGAAAGAAATAAAGGATGTAGAAATTTGAAACACCTGTTTATTATCAATCCCGCCGCGGGCAGCAAGGATCGAACGGAAGCCTACCGCCGGGAAATTGAAGCAATATGTGTGCCCCGGGGGCTCGATTACCGGATCGCCGTATCCGCAGCACCGGGAAATTGCCGGGAAATTGCTCGCCAGGCGGCGCAGTCCGGTGAGGAATACCGGATTTACGCCTGCGGCGGCGACGGCACGCTCAATGAAGTTGTGTCTGGCGCAGCGGGGTTTGACAATGTGGCTGTGACGATGTACTGCGGCGGCAGCGGCAACGACTTTGTAAAAATCTTCTCGGAAACGGAGCCTTTTCGGGATCTGAACCGCCTTTTGGATTGCAAAGAGGCAGCTTTTGATCTGATGCAGTGCAACGAGGATTACAGCCTCAATATCTGCTCCGTGGGCTTAGATGCCCGGATCGGCACAGATGTTGCCAATTACAAGCGGCTTCCTTTTTTGAGCGGCTTTCGGGCGTACGCTGCATCCACGCTGGTCAATGTGATCCGGGGAATTGCGGAGCATTATGTAGTGGAAATTGACGGACAGACCATCGATGGAGAGCAGACCCTGATCTGCGCCTGCAACGGGCAGTACTACGGCGGCGGATTCCACCCCGTTCCGGAGGCTGACCCCACAGATGGCTTGATGGATGTGTTGGTCATCAAAAAAGTTAGTCGCCTGAAGGTGGCGACTGTCATTGGCAAGTTTAAAGACGGAAAATTTCGGGAGCTGCCGGATTTGGTGCAGCATTTTAAAACAAAGGCCCTTCGCATCATCTGCGATAAGCCCACCAGCATCAATCTGGACGGCGAACTGCGGATTGCTGATGTGGTAAATATTTCTATTGCCAAGGAAAAACTGCGCTTTTTCTATCCGGCGCAGCTTACATTGAAGAAATCTCAGGAAATTTTGATTTAAAAGGGGGAAGAGGATATGGCGCTGATCGCAGCCGTTTTGTATTTGGGATATTCGCTGGCGCTGAGTGTGATCTCCTGCTGCTATGTCCTTGTCGCCCAGGATCCGGCTTTGCTGGTGTACCTGATACCGGCGTTCTTCTTTATTTTGTTCTTTGCCGGAACTTTGACCCACGGCTCGACCCGTTTCCGGCTGGCTGTATGCAACCACGGTGCGGCGTTGTTGCTTGCCTTTGAGATTGCGGCGGCATTGGGCATTGTTTACCATATCGTTCTGGCGTTCTTTACCATTCCCGATGACTATAAAACACTGCTTTGGAGTCTGCTGGTTTTCTTCTTGACGGAGAGTGTGGTGTTTTGGAGCGGTGTCAGCTGCATCTATCTGACATCGGTGCAGATGGGAATTACCAACCGATTTCTCGGCGCATTCAGCGGCTTGATTCCCTATGTGAATGTTGTCGCTATGAATTTCATTATTTGGACCGTGCTGACAGAGGTTCGGGTGGAAGCGAAAAAGGATAAGGTCAACCGTGCCAGAAAAAAATACAAAATCTGTCAGACAAAATATCCCGTGGTGATGGTTCACGGCGTTTTCTTCCGGGATATCAAATATTTTAACTACTGGGGCAGAATTCCCCGGGAGTTGGAAACCAACGGCGCAACGGTTTACTACGGGCATCACCAGTCTGCCGATGCCATTGCCGACAGTGCCCAGGAGCTGGCGCAGCGGATTCGGGAATTGGTGGAAACCACCGGCTGTGAGAAGGTGAATATTATCGCCCATTCCAAGGGCGGATTGGATTGCAGATACGCCATTGCCAAACTGGGAATGGGGGAGTATGTGGCGTCTCTGACCACCATCAACACGCCCCATAAGGGCTGTATTTATGTGGATCGCCTGCTGGAGAAAACATCGGAAAAGCTCCATAATTATGTGGCAAAGCGTTATAATCGGGCTTACCGTATTTTGGGCGATCACGATCCGGATTTTCTGGCGGCGGTTCGGGATCTTTCCGCATCTGCCTGCGAAAAATTTAACCAAGAGATTACCTATATACCCGATGATATCTTTTGCCAGAGTGTGGGCTCGGTGATCCAGCGGTTTTATGCGGCGAAATTTCCCATCATTTTGGCGTACCCCTGGGTAAAGCGGTATGACGGCATAGGTGATGGGCTTGTGGGGGCAGATTCTTTTCCCTGGGGCGAGCGGTATACACTGCTCACGCCTAAAAGAAAAAAGAGCATCTCCCATTGCGATATGACCGATCTGTACCGCCGGAATCAAAAGCATTTTGATGTACGGGAATTTTATGTGCAGCTTGTAAGCGACTTGCGGGAAAGAGGTTTGTAAAAATATGAAAAAACACTTTTGGAAAAGTTTAGCGGTATGGGCGCTGATTTTGTGCCTGATTCTGGGCGGCTGCACCGCAGCTGCGCCGGATTCCCTGCAAACCCAGCCCTCCATCACAGAGCCCGACGGCTTTGTGACGTTGCCGGTAGAAACCGAGCCGGATCAGACTACCGTCGCGGATGAACAGCCGGATGATAGGGAAGAGCCGGTGCAGACCGATCCTTCCGAAACATTGCCGCCTGTAGTCATTCCCAATTCCGGCGGATTCAAGGTTCACTTTATCGATGTGGGTCAGGCCGATGCGGCACTGATTATTTGCGAGGGAAGAACCTTGCTCATCGATGGCGGCAACGCCGACGATTCCAATTTGATCTATAGCTATTTGCATCGTTTGGGCATTACCCGTTTGGATTATATCATCGCAACCCACGCCCACGAGGACCATGTGGGCGGCCTTTCCGGTGCGCTGAATTATGCCACCGCAGGAAAGGTGTACAGCCCTGTGACCTCTTATAATTCCAAGGCTTTCCGGAATTTTATAAGCAATGTGGAAAAGCAGGGAAAAACCGTCACAATTCCCCAAGTTGGAACCCAGTTCAGCCTGGGCAGTGCAGTTTGCTCTGTGCTGGCGGTGAACGATGGTTCCGATGTGAATAATACATCCATTGTGGTTCGTATCGTCTATGGCAATACTTCCTTCCTGTTCACAGGTGATGCGGAGAGGGAAGTGGAGCAGGCGATGATGAATCGGGGCGCATATTTGAGTTCCACTGTCCTGAAGGTGGGACATCACGGCTCTTATACCTCCACCAGCTACCAGTTTTTGTGGAATGTAATGCCCCAGTATGCGGTGATCTCCTGCGGCAAGGGTAATTCCTACGGCCACCCCCACGATGAAGTCCTGAGCCGGTTGTATGATGCGGATGTGACGCTGTTCCGCACGGATATGCAGGGAGATATTATCTGTACATCTGATGGCAATACCGTCAAATTCTCCGTCAGCCGCAATGCCAATGCTGACGTATATGAAGGTCTGGGAAATAACCATACCGAATCTTTCCGTCCGGAGCAGACGGATCCGGCTGTAACTCAGCCCCAGGATACGCCATCCGGTGCGGACTATGTGCTCAATACCAATTCTTTGAAATTCCATTATGCGGAATGTGAATGGGCGCAGAAGATCAGCAGCAAGAACCGGCAGGAGTACACCGGTTCCCGGGAGGACCTGATCGAACAGGGCTATAGCCCCTGCGGCAGCTGCCAGCCCTGACATCACCGCTAAATTAGAATTTATATTATTAACACCTTATCTTGCCCCCCGCACTTGTGAGGGGGGGCTGAGCGAAAGCGAGGCTGGGGGGAGCGACAATAGATAACTCCCCCTGTCACCTTCGGTGACATCCCCCTCATAAATGAGGGGGACAAGATAAGGAAGAGAATTATAAACTATCATTTATTCATAAGGAGAAGGAAAATGGAATATATTGGAATATTATTGAAAGGCTTCGGCGGAAATTTATTGATTACGGCGATTTCGGTTGGTTTGCTGCTGATTCCCGGATTTTTGCTGACATTGCTGGCAAAAAAGTTCCCTGTGATAGGGAAGATTTTCGGATGGCTGAGTATTCCTTGCGAATGCATCTGCCCGGTTGTTATGATTTTGTGCTTGTACTATCTGATGCCCGGCATCCGCGTTATGTTCGGCAGTATCAATGTCTATAGTTTCTTTGTGGCGATTTTAGGTTTAACTGTAGCATATATGGGCTATATGCCGGCAAGATTTGTGCCGGAATATTCCCTATGGAAAAATATCTTTTACAACGGACTGGGAATGACGGCAGCCATCTTCAAATGGAGCTTCTGCGTATTTATCATCGGCTGTCCGGACCTTCTGTTCTACGCAAAAAATATTCTAAATCGCACTTTCCGGTCAGGAATTTATTGGATTCCGCTGGTGGTCTCCTTCCTGGGCCTGCTGGGCATTGAAATTCTCAGAAGAATGATCAAGCAGTTTATGAAATAATCCGAAAATTAGTTAGCCGGATTACCTAACCCTAATATTTATTATAGAACCATAGTTTTGTACCTCCCTCGATGGCATTTGCTGTCGAGGGATTTCTTATGCACAAGAAAGAGCAGAGCCCGCAAGCCCTGCTCTGTTCGACAAATTGGAATTTACTTACTGCAATACACCGCAATTGCTTCACAGATAAACGCAGCAGTACCGTCAGCGTGCTTATCAATGTTGTTCATAAAGCGCTCGTCCGCTACATACATCTGACCGAGACTTGCCAGTATTTCGTTTGTACAAAGATAGTAATTCTCGGTGATATGGTTCTGCAGCATTTTTACAAGGTTTTGTGCTTCAGTGGAATCAGGACTTTCGTCCTTTCTCATGCAGAGTGCAAACTCTGCCATAATATGGTCCATTCCCTCGGCAAGGTCATTCCACTTCTGCTTGGAGTAGTTCTTATTCCGTTCTGCATGTTCCTTGTATGCATCCGTTTTGCCCCATTTTTCTCTGGCTTCAGCCTTATATTTTTCAAATTCGCTGTTATCGAATGCTGTCATAACATTTTCTCCTTTCACGGCACCGTCAATAGCAGAAATTAACCGCTCTAACCGCTCTTTTTTGAGTATGAGAAGTTGTTTTTGCTCGTTCAGTGCCTTG
>JAZRLK010000030.1:0-3895 GCA_045646805.1 Faecousia sp. | reverse complement strand
TTCCCGGGTGGAATCTCCACCCGGGAATAAATTTTATTATTTCTTATTTATTATTTTTTCTTTATTCTTTAAAGATATCCATTTGCATATCGGGTTTTAAATAATAAATAATAAAGAATAAAGAATAATGAATAAATATTTTTTATGCGGGGCAATGCTGCTGCAAATAATCTTGCCTATACACCGATGGGATTTACAGGTTTCCTGTGCCGGAATCCAGCAGCTCCACTTCCACCTTTCCCCGGGTGTCTACCCGCTGGAAGTTGCCCATAACCTCGTTAACCTGGGTGGTAATGGCAAATGTATTGGGGCATTCTTTTAAAATGGCCGCCATTGCCGCCACCTGGCTGCGGTTGACAATGCAAACCAGCACGGATGTTTCCTTGCCCTTATAAATACCCTTGCCGGGCAGAACGGTTGCGCTGTGGTGCAGGCGGTTGATGATGGCATCGCTGATATACGCCGGATTTTCCGTCACGATCTCAAAACGCACCGCACTGCGGCCGTTTTTGCCCAACTGATCGGAGACCATACTGGATGTAAAGCTATAAAGAATACACAAAATCACCGGCTCTAATTTGAAGCCGTACACAAAGTAAGAAATTCCTGCCACGCAGCAATTGAGCAGAAACAGCACCCAGAACAGATTGGTATGGGGCTTTTTCTTGTGGATCAGGGCTGCCACAAAATCCATACCGCCGGTAACGCTGCCGCCCCGGATCAAAATGCTGAAGCAGGCACCGGCAATGATACCTGCCACCAAAGGTCCTAAAATGGTGCTGGTTCCGGTATCGGTAGAATAGGCAAAGCCGCTCAGATCCACCTTTTCCAGCAGCAAAAGGGCCACAGAAAACACGGAAACATAGGTCATACTCCGCAGCGCCATAGGACGGCTGACCTTGAAAAACACGGCAATCGCCAAAGGAATATTGATCAGCAGGCTCATATAACCGACGCTGATATCCGTCAGATACTGCACCATAGTGCAAAGACCGTTGATACCTGCCGGGGCAAAACTATTGGGAAATACAAACAGATGGTAATTCAGCGCACCGATGATGGCCAGAACCACGATCACAAAATATGTAAGGGCTTTTTTCACAGACCATTCCCCCGTTTCAGAATAAAATCAATATACCATAGTTGCAGGGATTGGTCAATCGTCTTTACAATTTCGGCAAATGTTGTATAATGGAAGCAGAAACAAAAAGGAGAAGCTTATGAAAACCATTCTATGCGACTGCGCGGAAATCAAAAGCGCGGATGCCTTTCACGAAATGCTTGCCCGGGCAATGGATTTCCCGGACTACTACGGCGGCAATTTGGATGCGCTCTTTGACTGCCTGACCGAATGCCGGGAGGATCGGGAGCTGATTCTGAACAACTGGCACAATTTGGAGTATGCGTTAAAGGATTATTCCGGCAAGGCTTTATATGTTTTCCACTGCGCCTGCCAGGAAAATCCCCATCTGACGGTAACCATACATCCGTAACGAGGTAACCGGCTATGAAAAAATTCTTATCCTTATTCCTTGCCCTGAGCCTGCTGCTTTCCGTTTGCGGCTGCGTTCAGCAACCGCCGGCAGCGGAGGTTACCCAACCCCAGGCTGAGCTTTTTACCGTTCCCGACCTGGTCGGTCTGCACAAGGACAACCTTCCTCCATCCGAGGATTACACCGTTCAGATCAGCCACCGGATGGAAAATGCCGGTTATATGGAGGGAGAGGTTATCTCCCAGGCGCCGGTTGCCGGTGCGCAAGCGGAGAAAGGCTCTGTTATCTACATCATCGTCCACGAAGGCGGCGACCCCTGGACCGATGCCACAGAGCCGGAGGAAACTACCCGGCCTGCCTACATATTCTTCGATCCCGAAGATCGGGAAGAGCAGCCCCGTCCGGATTACCCCGATTATCCGGAGCAGACTGAGCAGGAGGACACCCTGCCTCCCCAGACCGATCCCCCGGAGACGGAGCCCCAGCCCTATTTAGACCCCAACGGCACCTACACCAGCAAAAACGATGTGGCGCTGTACATCTACCTGTACCACCGTCTGCCCAATAACTTCGTAACCAAACGGCAGGCGGAAAATCTCTACGGCTGGGACGGAGGTTCTCTTTCCGCCTACGGAATGTGCATCGGCGGCGACCGGTTTTACAACAACGAAGGTCTGCTGCCCGGCGGCTACACCTACTACGAATGCGATATCGACACCCTTTACAGCTCCAAACGGGGCGCAAAACGGCTGGTATTTACCTATTCCGGCATCGTTTACTACACCTCCGACCACTACCGCAGTTTCACAAGATTATACTAACCCTTGGGCGTGTTGCATGATTTTGCAACACGCCCATTTTTTCATTCCCGACATAATGGTACTTTTTTATCGGCTATTTGAACTTTCACTATTGTACAACAGGCATATTTTTGATATAATGTACGTAAAATGATATAATTGGATGTGTTATGCTTTGAAGTACGGAATCTGGAATGCGGCACAACCGGCGCAGGCTGCGGTAAATGCGCTGAGTGTGTCAGGCTACGGGCCTTTGGTGAGTATGATTTTATCTGCAAGAGGTATTCAAACTCCCCAGCAGGCCAAGAATTATTTAAACTGCGAAGAAAGTCTTTTAGACCCCTATCTGATGACGGATATGGCAAAGGCTGTCACCCGTCTGCGCACCGCTCTGGAACGGCGGGAAAAAATCGCCGTTTTCGGCGACTACGATGTGGACGGCATTACCGCAACCTGTCTGCTGACGGACTTTTTGCGCCGTCAGGGCGGCTTGGCAATCCCCTATATCCCCGGCCGTCTGGAAGAGGGCTACGGCCTGAACGAAATTGCGATCCGCCAGCTTTTGCAGGCAGGCATCAAGCTGATCGTTACGGTGGACTGCGGCATTACCGCCATTGAAGAAGCCCGGCTTTGCAAAAAGCTCGGCATTGATCTGATCATCACCGACCATCACGAATGCAAGGAAATGCTGCCCAATGCCATCGCCGTTCTGGACCCCCATCGTCCCGACGGCGGCTATCCCCACAAAACACTTTCCGGCGTAGGCGTGGCGTTTAAGCTGGCGGCAGCCCTCAGCGGCAGTCAAAGCCAGGTGCTTGCCGAATATGGCGATATGGTGTGCCTGGGAACTGTTGCGGATGTGATGCATCTGCAAGGGGAGAACCGTGTGTTTGTTGCCCAGGGTCTTGCTATGCTCCGCAACACCCAGCGGCCCGGTCTTGCGGCGCTGATTGCCCAATGCAACTGCGACCCGGCTTCCTTGAACGCCACCTCTGTAGGCTATATGCTGGCACCCCGGATCAATGCCGCCGGACGCATCGGTCAGATTGATTTGGCCATAGAGCTGTTTCTGACCCGTGACCCTGCCCGGGCAAAGGAAGTCGCCGCCGGATTGTGCGAATTAAACCGCCAGCGTCAGGCTGTGGAGGCGGAAATTTACGCCCAGGCAGAGAGTATGCTGCCCGAGGACCATATTCCGCCGGCCATTGTTCTGGCAGAGGAAAGCTGGCATCAGGGCGTTGTGGGCATTGTGGCAAGCCGCATTGCCGAAGCATACTGCTGCCCCACCTTTTTGATCTGCTTAGATGGCGAACACGGAAAAGCCAGCTCCCGGAGCTACGGCGGCTTTAACCTGTTTGCATCCTTGAAATCCTTGGGAAAACTGCTGGAAAGCTATGGCGGACACGAGCTTGCCGCCGGTTTTACCATCCACCGGGATCAGATTCCCGCATTTCGCCGGGAGATCTGCCAATTGGCAGAAGCTTACTACAGCGACGGCGTACCCCGTACCCAGCTCACCTGCGACTGCGCAGTTCCCCCGGAGCTGCTGACCACCGCCAATGTGGACGCATTGGATATTTTAGAGCCCTGCGGCAACGGCTG
>JAZRLK010000029.1:0-27114 GCA_045646805.1 Faecousia sp. | reverse complement strand
AGTTGGTATTGATTGTGGTGAGGGTCCACCTGTTCCCATCCCGAACACAGAAGTTAAGCTCACTTACGCCGACGATAGTTGCCTGGTGACGGGCCGTGAAAATAGGTAATGCCAACACAAATATTCCCCCTTAGCTCAGTCGGTAGAGCGACGGACTGTTAATCCGCAGGTCGTTGGTTCAAGTCCAACAGGGGGAGCCATGAAAAAACCACTTCGAAAGAAGTGGTTTTTTCAGCTAAATTCGCCTTTGGCGAGTGATATTGCTTCGCAGCGATATTCGGCTAACGCCGAGTGATATTGCCCTTCGGGCAGCTAATGGCGAATTTAATATCGCTTTCTGCGATAGCAGAAAATATCGCAATCCCGAAGGGATTATCTCGCATTTTGCGTTAGCAAAATATTTCACTAAAAGTCGTTCAGCCACCCATTCGGGTGGCATTTCTATGTTGCACCGAAACAATAAGAACCGCCTTTCGGGCGCCAACAGGTCCCCTTTAATATTGTTGTTTGACAAGATTTTCCAACTATGTTATTATATTAACATAACTTTATGGAGGTAATGTTATGGATTTTTTGAGTTATATTGAACAGATACCAAACATTACGATTGCCAAGAGAGTAGCTACTGCGTATGTTGCAGACTATCGGAGACTTGGTATCGATGAGATTAAGCAATTTTTGCAGAAAACAGCACCACAATATGTTGATCACCAAAACATAGCTAAAAGCCTTGATGAATTGAAGTTGGATAGTAATCGGTCTGTCCGAATTATTGCTCCTATTTTATTGCGAAATTATTTACTTGATCAGGACGATTTTATTTCCACACAGAAGAATTCTGATGCTGCAGTGTTAGCATACGAGCAATCTATTATTGATCAGTCTAATAATTTTGATTTTGCTAAAATGTCAAGAGATGTTGCTCTTTTTAAACACATGCTTGATACTGCGTGGGAGTATAATGATGATGTTTCTGTTGATGAAAAGAATTTAATTGAAGCATTGAGAAAATACCTTAATATTTCCATGATTGAACAGCATATTTTGGAGGCAAAGTCAGGGCGATTTCCTGAAGAGGAAAATAACCTACATACGCTTGATGATATTGATAATGCAAGAAGAATATTACAATCCAAAGGTTTATTGATGTGCATTAAAGATTCTGACGGAAATCTGTGCGATATGATTCCGTCAGATATTGCTGACGGAATTCGTACATATTATGGTATTGAAATCCGATCCTACGGCTATGAAAAACTTGTCGATTATGTAATTAAGAAAACTAAGAAAAGTTATTTGCTCGGCATTGTTAGCAGAGCAAGTGAGCATAGGGGGATTGCGTCGATAGAGATGTCAGCAAATCCAACCGTGGCTGAACTACGTGATGTCATCATTAAATCCATAAGTCCATCGAATTTACTTGGGGGATTTTCTCCGAGAGATGGATTAGATGTAACAGCTTTATCAGCTTGGTGTGCAGAGATTGGACTACCTACCGCTGGAGCAAAGGCAGTTTTGATTACCCGCATTCTTCATTATTACGATGAAATGAGAAGAGTTGAGGTAAAGACAGAGGATAGTCGAGAAGCATTGTTGGCTTGTTACCATCAACTTGCTCACCGAGATTTAAAATATTTGCGTTCCAATAACATAATTGATAAAGATTTACAGTGTGAGAGATTCTTTGAAGATGCGACGAATTATCTGTTTGAGAATCTCCTGTTAAACAAGCCGTTAACTCTAACTGGCACAGAACATCCGGACGGAAAGTTATCGTTTAAGGATAAGTACATTATGTGGGATAACAAGTCTAAGGAAACGCCGGTGAATTTAAAAGATCATATACAACAGTTTGATGGATATATTCGCTCTTCTGATAAAGATGTTGCTGTATTTATGGTTATAGCTCCTGAGTTTACGGATAAGAGTGTTCAGGAGTGTGTGGATTATATGCTAAATAATGATACACAAATTCTCTTGATAACTGCCGATGAATTAAAAGAGGTTGCAGAACAATGGAGCAAGAAACATCCCGGAGAGATTTTTAATTTAGGGTATTTTAGACAGAATGGTCGATTCGATATTAAGCTTGTAAAAATGTAAATATAATCAAGACGTGCTGTCTTTTGGTAATGATTACTAAAAGACAGCCGTCCTTTTTACATAATTTTATAAAGTCACAAAATTACGGCAAATATTGTGTGAAACGTAAAGAGTGAAAAACGATAAAAGAGGAAGATCGGTGGTTTTACCTACCTGTTGTATTTAAGGATTTAGTCAGTATTTTTAGGAATTATTTATTTTTGTAGAGCGACAGGAAAATAGTGGCGTTTTGTGTTTGAGATCCTTCGCAGCCACGCAGTCGGCAAGGAATATGCGGGGTACCGCAACAGTAAGACTGACTTTTAATAGATTAGATTGTACTATTGACATGCGAGTTCGGACAATATGGATCGTGGCATATTAAACACTCTGTGCTGTTATGACCTTCCAGACAGCAGAGCATATAATCACACTCGTCACAGCAGCATGGAAAATCCTTATGCAGTCCATTGCCTGGGCAGTTTATACCTTGTTTTCCAGGGATCAATTCTGTTCCCGTAATATCAATAATCATAGTTATCCCTCCCAATCTGATAAAAATAACTTTTCATTTCTATACCTCTTATTTCGTAATATTAAATATAATTTATTATATTTGGTAATACCAAATATATCAATCCCTTTAATGCATATAATTATGCTATAAAGGGGATGAGTAGTATGAAACCGAGGAAATTGGCACTTGGAGATCGAAATATGATTGGTAAGCGTGTTACAGAAGCCCGTAAAGCACAGGGAATGAAACAGGTAGAGCTGCTCGCTAAATTACAGCTTGCCGGTGTAGATCTGAGTGTGCCGGCGCTTTCCTTGCTGGAAGGTCAAAAACGCCCGGTATCTGATATAGAACTAAATGCTTTGGCTGATATACTAAACGTATCAGTCGATTGGCTTCTAAATCGGCAGGAGAACGCATGATTAAATTAAATGTTTTAGAACTTCTTGAAAAGCAAGGAAAAACCAAGTACTGGCTTTATAAGCAGCTTGGTATGAGCTATCAGAATTTCAGCAGAATGGTGAATAACGAAACCAAGTCTATTCAATATGAGAACATTGAAACGATGTGTGTTCTGCTGAATTGCACACCTAATGATTTACTGGTTATCTCTGAGAATCAATAACTGTTGAACAGCCGCCCAGATGGGCGGCTGCGTTGCTTTGATGAAACACCCCTGTAAAGCGAATTGACGTGTAAATGATTGTTTACCTTACCAATGAGATGTTTTGTAGGGACAGGCCTCCTGGACTGTCCGTAAAGAAATTTGACCTCAATGGGCAAATTTCTTTTATCTGTTTAGGACCGTCGAGGACGCCGGTCCCTACAGTTTATTACTAAGGTAAATTCTAATTTTGCACTATGTGCTATAATTTGTATGTGAGACTTTTTGCTTCTTTTTGCGACTAATAGGTGAAAGGAAAAATCCTTTCGGAAAGGAGGCTGTCAATGGACAACGGTGCAAGTAGCTACCGCCGTTATCTTGACGGTGACGATGGGGGAATCGTAGAGCTGGTAGAAGATTACAAAGACGGGTTGATCCTGTATTTGAACAGTTATGTGAAAAATTTGTCCGTTGCAGAGGATCTGACGGAGGATACCTTCTTTCGGCTGATGACCCGCAAACCCCGGTTTTCCGGGAAAAGCACCTTCAAGGTCTTTTTGTATGCCATTGGGCGGAATGTGGCGGTGGATTATATCCGGCGCAATTCCAGATTACAGGTGATGCCGATGGAGGATGTGGAGAAATCCCTCCAGGATCAGCAGAGCCTCGAAGTATCTTACATAAAAGAAGAGAATAAAATCCAGCTTCACAGGGTGTTATCCCAAATGGCTGAGGAATACAGAAATATTCTCTATCTTGTATATTTTGAGGGCTTTTCCAGCCGGGAGGCGGCAATTATTCTGAAGAAAAGCGACCGTCAGATAAAAAATCTTCTTTATCGGGCGAAGCAGTCCCTGAAATCAAAACTGGAAAAGGAGGGCTTTGTTTATGAAGAGTTGTGAGGAAATGGTAGAAAGCTTGTTTGCACGCGCAGAGCAGTACAGGCATAGACAGAAAAACAGAAGAAATGTGATAACCGGCGTGGCCACGGCTGTCATTTGCTGCCTGTGCGGGGTGACGGTTTGGGGCATCTCCCGGGAACAAGGGGGCGTAACAGAACAACCGCCGGTGCAGATGGAGGAACCTGTTTCAACAGAAGGACCGGCGAAAATTCTTCTGGCCCATAAAATCGTCATAACACCACTGGAAAGCATCCCCAGCGCGAGTATAATGGGTATCGCACGGATGCGTGACGATTTTGTGGAAATGTCCGTGGAGGAAATGAAGGCTTATTACGGGAGGGACTATATTCCCGATGTTCCCGACGATTTGCAAATGCAGAAGCACAACCCTGGTATTTTTAAACGACACGGAGGAACCGGGGAGACCTATTGGGATGAGGATGAATTTCGATATTTCAATGCAGATCAATCCAGGGATGTTTCTTTCCGGGTGGCAAAGGGTAAGATTCCGTTTGTTGACTTCAACGTGTTCGATGGAACGACAGAAAAATCCAATATCAGCGGTGTGGAAATTCCCATCGGAATGACAGCTAGCGGCGCATATTACACGGAATTTGTGTATGAAGGCGTGGGCTTTATGATCTACGCAGAGGGACTGACGGAAATGGAATTTGTGAATATCCTTGCATCGCTATTGGATTGATGAGCCAATCAACCTGCCATGCCTTCGGGCGTGGCAGGTTTTTCGTAAATGATTGTTTATCGCACTGGCTATCGTATAAGATCGTAGGGGCGGCTATCAGCCGCCCGGCAATTTTGCAAACAAAATTGTATTGCTGCAAAGCAATTATTAACCCAATCATTTACAAGCAAATGACTGGACGGGCGGCTAATAGCCGCCCCTACAATGTTGTTTGTAGTTGCTGCTGTGAATTCTAATTTAGTATGTATTTATAAATTTATTAAGAAAAGTTAAGAATTTTCCTAAATACATATTAAGAATTATGCGGTATGATATAACCGGAGGTGGAAAGAAATGAACATTTTGGTTGTGGACGACGACAGAGAAATCGTTGACAGCATCTGCATTTTTCTTTCGGGTGAGGGATATAAAGCGTTAAAAGCCCATGACGGGCTGGAAGCATTGGAAATGCTATCGGAAAACGAAGTGCATTTGATGATTTTGGATATTATGATGCCGAAGCTGGATGGGATCAAAACCTTGATGAAACTGCGGGAATCCAGGAATATCCCGGTTATCCTGCTTTCTGCAAAATCAGAGGATACGGACAAGATTCTGGGACTTACTGCCGGCGCAGATGATTATGTAACAAAGCCATTTAACCCTTCGGAGCTAATGGCAAGAGTGCGGTCGCAACTCAGAAGATATACTACCCTTGGTTCTATTGGCAAACAAAACGGCGAAATTGTGATCGATGGGCTGTGCGTCAACACGGAGAACAAGAATGTTAAGGTTGACGGAGAAAATGTTCGTCTGACGCCCATTGAGTACAAAATACTGGAACTGCTGGCTCGGAACAGAGGGCGGGTTTATTCTGTGGATGAAATTTATTCCAATGTTTGGAATGAACAGGCGGTTGTGGGCGATAACACCATTGCGGTACATATCCGTCATATCCGGGAGAAAATCGAAATCAATCCCAAAGAACCCAGGTATCTGAAGGTGGTTTGGGGAATTGGTTACAAGATTGAATGAAAGAGGCGGTGTTATGAATAAAATAGCGTACTCCGGCTTGGTGAAATTGCTTGCGTTCATCTTGCTTATTGTCGGCATTGTAGGCGGCATATTGGCCGTTGTCGGTGGAATACGTACTTTTTTAATAAGGAGGAAAGATCATGAATAAAATAATATATTCCGGCTTTTTGAAATTTCTTGCTGTCATCTTGTTTGTTGCCAGCGTTGTGGGAGGTATACTGACAGCGGCCAATGGTATGTTTGCCTTTTTTAGTGAGGATTCGGATATTTACGATGCCTCCAGTGACTTTTCTCAGTCATGGTATGTATCGTATTTGCTCAAGCAGCCGGAAAATGTGGTATATAATGCATACCACAGCGTTTTGTTTGAGTATGACGAAAGAGGATTTCTTATCCATTTGGACGAGGAGGAAGTCGAACAAAGATATGGCGAACTGGCAAATGCCATCGAGGTGGGGTTGCAGAATTTATCTTCTGAAGAAATCAATTATTATGTGCAATGGAATGATAAAGCGTTCACAAACTGCAGCGCAATCGAAGCCGGAGATCTGCTGAAGGGAGATTATTATCGCTATCTCGAGCGGGACAACTCGGGAAATATAGAAACCAGATCGACGATGAAGAATACTTATGAGACAGTTTTTTTAGACGATATTGCCCGCTTTGACAGGACAAGCACGATAGTCATCGGTTGCAGTCTTACAGAGGAGGCTGTCACCAAATATCAAGCAATTTGGGAAAAGCAGGAGCAAATTTTCATCACCACGGTTATGCAAACGCTGGTATGTGCTGTTGCTGCACTTTTGCTGTTTATTTATCTTTTGTGTGTATGCGGAAAGAAATCTAACGGAGAATATACAAATATGTGGCTGGACAATATCTGGGTCGAGGTGCATTTGGCAGCAATGGCCGGAGCCGGTACCGGCGTAGTGGGCCTGTGCGTAATTCTTATGGATGAATATATGTACAGAGATTTTCCGCAGAATCTGCTTTTGTTAGCGATAGGAATGGCCACAGCATTGGGCAGTTTAATCATGATAACTGCCATCCTTTCTGTTGTACGGAATATTAAAACACGCAGATTGACGGGAACAAGCATCATTCTTCGCACCTTGAGGTGGATTTTGCGGCTGATAAAAAGGCTTTGGACAGTCAATGTGAAATTCCTGTCCCGAAAAACAGGTGTGATTCTTGTAAGTATGCTGTTTGTCTACACAGCGCTTATTGGAGCATTTGGAGTCGGTACAGTTTTTTATCCCATATGTCTGTTTTTTGGCATATGGCTGTTTGCGTTTGCCAGTTCGTTCATTGCTTATCGGTCGAAAGATTTGGACGAAATTAAAAAAGGGGTCAGTCAGGTGCGCAATGGGAATGCTGCATATAAGATCCCGGAACCCAAGTGCAGCGATATGAAGGGTTTGGCAGAGAATATTAACGATATTGCCAGGGGAATCGATGAAGCTGTGGCAGCAAAGGTGAAAGCGGAAAGGATGAAAACAGAATTGATCACCAATGTTTCCCACGATCTGAAAACACCGATCACATCGATCATCAGCTATACAGAGCTTTTGTTGCAGATGGAAGAGCTGCCCCAGGAAGCAAGAGATTATGTGTCTGTGATTGCGAAAAAAAGCGATAGACTGAAAAAACTTACCCAGGATCTGTTTGATATTTCAAAGGTACAAAGCGGCAACGAAACGGTTATCCTGGAAAAACTGGATGTTGCGCTTCTGATCAATCAGTCACTGGCGGAGTACGACAATGAAATTCAAAATTCGGGCTTGCAGTTTTGTGTGGAAACCCCTAAAGATCTGCATATTTCCGCAGATGGCAGAAAAATGTCCCGTGTTATAAGTAACCTGATCAATAATATTCTCAAATACTCCATGAAAAACACTCGGGTGTTTATTACGGCAATGGAAGAAGATGAATATGTAGTAATGGAGTTTAAGAATATTTCCGCATATCCGCTGAACTTCAATGCTGAGGAAATTACCCAAAGATTTGTCCGTGGTGACGAGGCAAGATCTGCAGAGGGAAACGGCCTCGGTCTCGCTATCGTGAAAAGTTATACGGAAGTATGCAACGGAACATTGGAAATTGTGATTGACGGAGATCTGTTCAAGGCTATTGTGAAATTGAAAAAATACAGCTGAGCCTGTGTGCCGGCACCTCACGCCATATTGGTGTGAGGTGCTGCTTGCTTATCGCCGGATGATATTGTTGTTGATTTTTGCAGTTGTTTGTTGTACTATAAAATAAAAACGGGTGGAGGCTGGACAATGAAGAAGCTTGATAAGATTGGCGTGGCTTTCAATTGCATTTTGGGCGTTTTTTATATTCCCTTTTCGTTTTTTAGCTGGATTTTGCTAATGGTATCTGAAACGAAAATTGGTGCAACCAACCCGGTGTATATCGGTATTGTGGATATTTTTTGTATTGTTGCGTTTTTCATTCCTTTGCTGTGCGTAGTAGGTATCGTTTTGTCCGTATGCCTTAGAAAGAAGCACAGTGTACTTTCCTTTGTCATTCAATTCGTACCGCTGATTATTTTTGTTTTAAACTTTTTACTGCTTGCGGTTACCGATTTTATTTCAAAGTAAATTTGAGATTGCTGCAATATAAGGAAAAGAGGGCTAATTTATGACGATTTCGGAATATATTGATTTAAATTTACCCAGATGCATTGCCTATACGCCGGAAGATGAGGGAGGGCTGATCGGTCTGCCGCATCCTTACATAATGCCCTGCGCCTATACCGGATTTCGGGCAATGTTTTACTGGGATACCTACTTTATCCACAAGGGCTTATTCGTCCGCGGTGAGTTGGAGCAGATCAGAAACGACATTGACAATATGCGTTATCTGATCCGTCAGTACGGATTTGTACCCAATGCCAACCAACGCATTGCGCTGTTTAATTCTCAGCCGCCTTTTCTTTCCATTATGATGCGGGAATATTATGATGCAACAACCGATATGGCATGGCTGACCCAGGCGTATGACGATCTGGTGCAGGAGTACAGCTTTTGGCAGGAGTACCGGGTAAGTCCGATTGGACTGACCTGTTATGATACGATGCCCCTTACGGCAGAAAAAATCGTTGCAGAGGCGAAGCAATTCCGGGAAAGAACAGGTCTGCTGAAGGATGTACCCGATGAACAGGCAGCAAGGGCGTTGGTATCTTCCGGTGAGAGCGGATGGGATATGAATCCCCGTATGAACAGTAAGACTTATCAGTTTGCTCCGGCGGACCTGAACAGTTTGATGTATGCTATGGAGGACAATCTGCATTTCTTTGCCGGGGAATTGGGGAAAACGGAAGATGCCGCGATATGGCTGCAGGCACGGGAGAAAAGAGCTAACCTATGCAGAAAATATCTGAAAAATGAAAACGGTATTTTTATGGACTATGATTTTGCAGAGCAGAAGCAAGGCGAAATTTTTAGTGCAGCTTGCTTCTATCCGCTATATTGCGGTATGGCGACAAAGGAGGAAGCAGAGGCTGCAAAAAATGCTCTGTACCGCATTGAAATGGAATACGGCATCGCGGCATGCGAAAAGACGGATATCCCCGGGAACTTTCAATGGGGCTATCCCAATGGTTGGGCGCCTATGCAGCTGATGGTAGCCGGCGGCCTTTTGCGGTATGGGTACCGGGAGGATGCCTGCCGAATTGCTGAAAAATTTGTAAAACTGGTTGAGGCCTGCTATGATTCCAGCGGCCATTTGTGGGAAAAATACAATGTAGCTGACGGAAATATGAACGTGCAGGATGAATATGAAATGCCCACCATGCTCGGCTGGACCTTCGGCGTGTATGTATGGTTCAAGAAAATGCTTGGCCAATAAGGTGGATGGGGATATACCTATTCTATCCATAAAAACCGTCGGGGCGACTAAATCTGCCGCCCCTATGTCCGCAGAATGTAGATTATTGCATAATGGAAGGTCGCATTGCGTTTTTTGCAATGCGACCTTTCTCTGTCCATAGGAGAAATGATTGTTTACTTTATTTGTGATGTGCCGCAGGCACATAGCTTCCCCCTGGGGGGAAGCTGGCAAAAATCGAAGATTTTTGACTGATGAGGGGAATTTTGTTTTGTCCCCTCATCCGCCCCTCCGGGGCACCTTCCCCCCGAGGGGAAGGTATTTGCTAAGGTGAATTCTAATTTAGCGCAGGGGGGACTGTTGACAAATGGTGCAGGTGTGATAAAATAGAAATGGTCGAATAAAAATAGACTAAAAATATGGATAAAGCAACAAGGAGGAGCAATATGAAAAAGAAAAGTTTTGCATTATATTATTTCGTTGCCTGTTTTGGGACTTTTTTGTTGTCTTGGTATCCTTTTTCTATGGGGGTGCGTGTTGCGGCAGATATGCTCCGCGACGGTGTGGTTTTAAAAGAAAATTACCCCAAGTACATCATTCCGTACACACCTATTTGCATAGCAGTTTTGGTGAGTGTTCTTCTGATGCCCTTGCTGATTAAGCTGCTGCGCAGATATGCGCTGCTTGGTGGATCTGCGGTAGCAATCGGGGTATTCTTTGCGGCGGAATTGCTGCTGGAGCAGAAGGTTGTGGTGAATACCGGCGAGCTTGTAGCACCGCTGGAGCAATGGCAAATGTTTATGTGCTACACCCCTGCGGGAGGATGGAACACCAAAACCCTGACACCGGTGGAAATTCTGATGGGGGAGTATCATCCTGCTTTTAAGCTGCATTTTTATATGATTTCTGTAATTCTGATCCTGTCTGTGCTTAACTGCCTGTATGGATTTGGGCAGATGGTGAAAACCGGTCAAAAGAAGCGGCGTACAGCCTTAATTTTGCAGGCAGTTTGCTCTGGTGTGTTCCTGGGGCTTTGCATTTTGGCTTGCTTTACCGCTTTTTGGAGGGATGGAAGCATTCGTGTTTCGCCTTTGTCTGCGGCTTTGATGATCTTGTTTTTCGTTCTTTTGGGTGTGACAGTGGGAATTTTTGCCGGGTCCTTCTTCCTGGGAAAAGGCAAGGCACTGGCAGTCTGGCTGCCGTCTGCTTTGGCATCGGGGGTAACCCTTCTGATGTATGTGGGCGAGATGATCTTGCTCAATGGACAGCTGTACAGTTTTGGCACAGGATTCCTGTTTGCCGGGATTCCGGGAATCGTTCTGGCTCCTGTGGATTTGTTGGTGATTGCTGCAGCAGGCTGTCTCACAGGTATGATTTTTTGGATTATGCGCAAGAAACTGTCCAATGCGGACTCCCAATAAGATTGTGTGCGCAAAGCACAACGGCTTTGAGCCCCCTTCCGTGCAAGGGGGCTCAATTTTATGGGATATTCCAATGTTTCTGAAAGTTCGCTTGTTTTGTTGACATCTTCGGGGCTTTGTACTATAATGTACGAGTATCATTATGGGTTATTGTGGGTAAATGGCGAAAATTCGAAAAAACCTACACAGAAAGGAAGGATGTTGGGATGAAATTCATATTGGTTTCACCCAAGAACCGGACGGTTTATAACTTTCGGGGTGACCTGATTCAGAAGATTATAGCCTGCGGATATGAGGTTGTGGTTACCGGTCCCAATCAGATCGATGTGGACAAAATTCAGGCTTTGGGGGCAAGATTCATTGAAGTTCCCATCAATAAAAACGGCGTAAATCCTCTGGCAGATTTAAAATATCAGAAGGCACTGACGGATATTTTCCGCCGGGAAAAGCCCGATGTTGTGCTGGGATATACATCAAAGCCGGTAATCTACGGCTCCATTGCAGCGAAAAAGGCAAAAGTACCCCATATTGCCGCAATGGTCACCGGCGCAGGATATGCCTTTACCGCTAAGACCGCCAAGGCAAAGGTGATTAAGGCCATAATGTCTATGCTGTACAAGAAAGCATTCCGCCGGGCGGAT
Source organism: Faecousia sp. (assembly GCA_045646805.1). Lineage (GTDB taxonomy): Bacteria > Bacillota > Clostridia > Oscillospirales > Oscillospiraceae > Faecousia. Next base: position 15,402 of record JAZRLK010000029.1, on the reverse strand, counting down.
GTGGCGATTTTCCAAAATTCCGATGACCGGGATCAGTTTGTGCAGGAAAAACTGGTAAAGGCGGAAAAGTGCCGGATCGTCAATGGCTCCGGCGTGAATATGGAAAAGTTCGCCCTGTCACCCTACCCGGAACAAATGACCTTCTTTATGCTCTCGAGAGTGATGTATTCCAAGGGTATCCGGGAATATTTGCAGGCCTGCACTATCGTAAAGGAAAAGTATCCCAATGTGCGTTGTATGCTGCTGGGTGCTTGTGAGGGAATACAGGATTCTCTGTCCCAGGAGGATTTGAACGCCTACATAGAAAAGGGAATTATCGAGCACTTCGGTGAGACTGACCGTGTAGCGGATTACTACAAGCAGTGCTCTGTGTATGTTCTGCCCTCTTACCGGGAGGGAACTCCCCGGACTGTGCTGGAAGCTATGGCTATGGGGCGTGCGGTCATTACAACCGATGCTCCCGGCTGCCGGGAGACTGTAAAAGACGGTCAGACTGGCTTCTTGGTTCCGGTGCAAAGCGGTGAGGCTGTGGCAGAAAAAATGATCCGGTTTATTGAAAATCCCGAACTTGTGCAGACTATGGGCGAGAAAAGCTACGAATATTGTCTGGATAAGTTTGATGTTCATAAAATCAACGAAGTTATGTGCAACTATCTGAAGATAGAGAGGGAATAAAAATGACACTTTACGAGAAAATTGTTCGCGGCGAAGAGAAAATCTCCTTGGTTGGCCTGGGTTATGTGGGTATGCCCATTGCAGTAGCATTTTCCAAGAAGGTCAAGGTTGTCGGCTATGATCTGAACGCCAAGAAGATCGAACTGTACCAAAACGGCATCGACCCCACCAAGGAAGTGGGTAATGAGGCAATCAAGGCTTGCAGTGTGGAATTCACTTCCGACGAAACCAAGCTGCAGGAGGCAAAATTCCATATTGTTGCAGTTCCCACTCCGGTCAATGATGACCATACTCCGGATCTGACTCCTGTGGAAGGAGCATCCCGGATTTTGGGTCGGAATCTGACCAAGGGCTCTATCGTAGTGTTTGAATCCACCGTATATCCAGGCGTGACAGAGGATGTGTGCGTGCCTATCCTGGAGAAGGAATCCGGCCTTAAGTGCGGCGTGGATTTCAAGATCGGCTATTCTCCCGAGCGTATCAACCCCGGCGATAAGGTTCATCGTTTGGAAACCATCGTGAAGATCGTCAGCGGTATGGACGAGGAGACCCTGGATCAGATCGCCAAGGTTTATGAATTGGTTGTGGAAGCCGGTGTTCACAGAGCCGAGTCCATCAAGGTTGCCGAGGCTGCCAAGGTCATCGAAAACAGCCAGCGGGATATTAACATTGCGTTTATGAACGAGCTGTCCATTATTTTTAACAAAATGGGCATTGATACCCAGTCTGTTTTGAAGGCAGCAGGCACAAAGTGGAACTTCCTGAAGTTCTATCCCGGTCTGGTGGGCGGTCACTGCATCGGTGTTGACCCCTATTACCTGACCTACAAGGCAGAGCAGCTGGGCTACCACAGCCAGATTATCCTCTCCGGCCGCCGGATCAACGATGATATGGGCAAGTATGTGGCAGAGAGCGTGGTCAAGAACCTGATTAAGGCAGATGTGGCGATTAAGCAGGCTAAGGTTGCCATTTTAGGCTTTACCTTTAAGGAAAACTGCCCCGATACCCGTAATACCAAGATTATTGATATCTACAACGAACTGAAAGAGTATGGCATTACTGCAACGGTAGCCGATCCTGCCGCCGATGCGGAGGAAGCAAAGCGGCTGTACGGTATGGACTTTGTGGATATGAAGGCGATTCAGGGCTGCGATGCTGTTATTCTGGCAGTTGCCCACGAGGAATTTAAAGATCTGCAGATGGCAGATTTCGAGAAAATGTTTAAAACCGGCGACAACAGCACCAAGGTCCTGGCTGACATTAAGGGCCTGCTGAACCGGAAAGAATACGAAGCCGCCGGCTATAACTACTGGAGATTGTAAAAAACGCAGTTTGTGGATGAGGTGAAAAGAATGCTCAAGGATATTTTGGATTCCAAACCGGATATACAGAAACACCTGTTTGAAAAGGGTTACCTGATTACCGATGCAGTGATTCGGGATGAGGAGCAATACCCCTTTTACGGCAATTGGAGGCTGACAAAAATCGGAGGGTTCTCCTTTTGGCGCTATCATACTGTCAATCTTTTCACCTATGCTGCGGAAAAAGGAACCTTCTTTTTGATTGGGCACGCCTACAATCCCTACCGGATGGAACACGATGAAAACACAATCTTGAAGGAAATTGCTGAGTCCTACGGCACACAGCAGTATTTTGAAAGAATTGACGAATTGACCGGTATTTTTATTATGGGTGTTGCTGGGGAACGGGGCATAGAGTTTTTACTGGATGCATCCGGTCAGCAGTACGGCTGCTACGGCACAGTAGACGGCAAGCAGTATATTTGCTCTCATATGCGGTTGATCGGTGATCTTTGCGGTTTGAAAACAGACCCCTATGTTGACCGTCTGATCCATTACCGGTGGTATCGCTATATGATGGGAAATTATATGCCCGGCGATATTACCTGTTATCGGGAAATCAAGCGCATTATCCCCAATACCTATGTCCGTTTTGAGGAGGGTGCGTACCGGGTGGAGCGATTCTACCCCAACCGACCCATTGCTATGTGCCAAAATGAGCAGGAATATGATCAGGTGATCGAAGAGGCCTCCCGCATTCTGCAAAACACGATGGCACTGATTTCCAAAAAATGGGAAAGACCGGCAATCTCGCTGACCGGCGGCGTTGACAGCAATACCACCTTCGCTGCAGCAAACGGTCAATACAGCGAATATGAAACATTCAGCTATGTGGCGATGTACCGGGAGTCCGTGGATGCAGAAAAGGCCAAAGAAATCAGCGACCGTTTCGGCGTGAAACATACAACCTGGAATGTGCCGGAAACAAACGAAGAAATTCCCGACTTTGATGTATACAAAGCTGTGTTTGATTACAATCAGGGCGGCATCGGTGCCGGCAAGGATGATGACGCACGGAAAAAGATCACGCTGATTCAAAACGATGTGTGCGATGTGGAGGTCAAATCCTGGATATCTGAAACTATCCGCGCTTATGCTTATAAGTACTTTGGGCGGAAAAAGTTCTCCAAAAATTTGTCTGCCCGAAATTATACCAGCCTGTATAAGATTTTCTTTATGAACCGAAAACTGGTGTGGGAAACTGACAGGCACTTTAAGGCATATTTCAAAAATACCCAGCTAAAGCAGCATCTTTTTAACTATGATGAAAGCGATTTCTTTGTGTGGGAAATGATGCACGGCGGAAAGTGCGGCTTGAATATCGGCGTTATGAAATCCTGCTTTGATATCACCATTCCGTATAATAACCGCAAGCTGCTGGATCTGCTGCTGCGGGTTCCGCTGGATAAGAGAATCTCTGACCAGCATCATATGGATATGAAAAAACGGATGAACGAGGAACTGTTTGATATGAACATCCGGGTGGTCAATCTCAACGAAACAAGCCGCCGCAAGAAGTTTGCCAATTGGTATTTTAGAATAAATTCATTTTTGCCATTCTGACAGGAGATGTAAAAAATGGGATATAAGCATTTGAAATTTCCGGAAAATTCTCTGTTTTTGGTAACAGGAGCAGCGGGATTTATCGGCTCTAATTTGTGTGAAGCGATTTTGAATATGGGATATCGGGTGCGGGCTCTGGATGACCTGTCCACAGGCAAGCAGAAAAATGTGGATATGTTCCTGGATAATCCCAACTACACCTTTATTAAGGGTGATATCAAGGATCTGCAAACCTGTATGGATGCCTGCGAAGGTGTAGACTATGTTCTAAACCAGGCGGCGTGGGGAAGTGTGCCCCGGTCCATCGAAATGCCTCTATTCTATTGCAAAAACAATATTGAAGGCACGCTGAATATGCTGGAGGCGGCTCGTCAGAAGGGCGTGAAAAAGTTCGTTTATGCATCCAGCTCCAGTGTTTACGGCGACGAGCCCAATCTGCCCAAGCGTGAAGGAAGAGAGGGCAATCTGCTGTCCCCCTATGCCCTGACAAAGCGGTGCGACGAGGAATGGGCAAAGCTTTATACCAAGCTCTATGGGCTGGATACTTATGGAATGCGCTATTTTAATGTGTTTGGCCGGCGGCAGGATCCCGATGGGGCATATGCCGCAGTTATTCCTAAGTTTTTAAAGCAGATGCTCTCCGGCGAAACGCCTACCATCAACGGCGACGGCAAGCAGAGCCGGGATTTTACTTATATTGAAAATGTTATTGAAGCCAATTTGAAGGCTTGCCTGGCTTCCTCTGAGGCAGCGGGCGAGGCTTACAACATTGCCTACGGCGGCAGAGAATATCTGATCGATATTTACTATGGGCTGACCAAAGCCTTGGGCGTGGATATGGAGCCAAAGTTCGGACCTGACCGGAAGGGCGATATCAAGCATTCCAATGCGGATATTTCCAAGGCCCGGGAGCTGTTGGGTTATGACCCGGATTACAGCTTTGCCGATGGCATCAAGCTGGCCATTGAATGGTATAAGGAAAACCTGTAAAAAGAAAGGTGAAGCCAATGATTGATTTGCGAAAAATATTTGGACGGTCGGCACGCAGCGCGATTATGTATGCGCTGTCTTTCTTGCCGGATAAGCCCTATTTGCGGCTGTTCTATTTCTCCACTACGGGAAGAAAGATCAATTTCAAAAATCCAGTTGGCTATAATGAAAAGCTGCAATGGCTGAAGGTCAACGACCGGCATCCGGAGTATGGCCAGCTGGTGGACAAGCTGGCGGTGCGGGATCATATTGACGAAGTTCTGGGAGAAGGCTATATGTTTCCGCTTCTGGGAAAATGGAAAAGCTTTGAGGAAATTGATTTTTCCCAGCTTCCCAACCAGTTTGTTCTCAAATGCAACCATGATTCGGGCAGCACCAAGGTCATCCGGGATAAATCTAAGTTAACTGCGGAAGATTTTGCCCAAATGAAAAAGTTCTATAAAAAACGGCTGAAAAAGGATTTTTATCCTGCCGGTCGGGAATACCCCTATAAGGGCATGGAGCGGTTTTTGATTGCAGAGCAGCTTATGACTGACGGGAGCAACACAGAAAAGAGCATTGAAGATTACAAGTTCTTCTGCTTTAACGGGGAACCGAAAATTATGTTTGTTGCAACAGATAGGGAAACTGACTGCAAATTTGATTTTTACGATATGGATTTCAACCACCTGGATATTTATAATATCCATCCCAATACGGATAAGGTGCTTGAAAAACCGGCCATGTTTGAGGAAATGAAGGAAATTGCCGCCAAACTCTCTCAGGGGATGCGCCACGTTCGCATTGACTTGTATGAGCTGAACGGAAAAATTTACTTCGGAGAATATACCTTCTTCCATGGCGGCGGCTTCCAGCTGTTTTCCCCGGAGGAGTGGGAGCGTCGGTTAGGCGACTGGATCAATCTTGATTAAAGGAGCAAAAATATGCAAAACCCACTGGTATCCATTGTGATTCCGCTGTATAACGGCAGCAATTATGTGGCCCAGGCCATTGACTGCGCACTGGCGCAGACTTATCAGAATAATGAGATCATCGTTGTCAATGATGGCTCTACCGATGATGGTGCAGGCCGGGATATTTGCTTGTCCTATGGGGATAAGATTCGCTATTTTGAAAAGGAAAACGGTGGGTGCGCATCGGCGTTGAATTATGGCATCCGACAGGCGAAAGGAGACTTTATCTCCTGGCTGTCCCACGACGATTTGTATGATGCCAATAAAATAGAAACCCAGATAGGATATTATGAGAAATATTCTCTGGATATGCAAAATACCCTGGTGTGTAATTCCGGGCGGTTGATTGACGAAAACGGAAAATCCATTTATCGTCCCAACAGCGAAAAAAACGGACTGTTAAATTCGGTAAAGATGTTTCAGCAGCTGCTTTTTGGAGAAGGATTCAATGGCTGCGGGCTGCTGATTCCTAAATTCTGGTTTGAGAAAGGGCTGTATTTCCGGGAGGATATGCGCTTTGTGCTGGATTGGAATTTATGGCAGAAATTTGCCGTAAACGGGGCGCAGGTGTATTTGAATAAGGAAATTCTGGTGTCTAACCGCATGCATTCTCAGCAGGTAACCGTGAAACAGGCAGACAGAAAAAGCCCCGAGATTGCCCAAAGCTGCTCGGAGATGTTTCAAATTTTGAAAGAGAATAAAGACCCGGAGTTTTTGCGTTTGCTGCTTTATTACTGTGTTTCTACCGAACAGCCGATTGCCGGAGAAATCAAGATATATATGCAGGATAACAGAATCTCCTGCAAACCCCTGAGAATGCTCAAATATATATTGCAAAAGCGATTTATTAAACTTCTAAAAAGATTATATCACGCAATCAGAAGATTGAAACGATAGTAAATTCTATGACGGTGAGCTGCATCCTTTGTGCAGAGCAGAACGGAGCAATATGATCTATTTGATTCCAATGGCGATTATTGTTGCCTTTTTGGGATTTGCACCTCCCAAATACGGCATACAAGCCTACAATTATAAAAAGTACATATTGATCTGCGGCGTTTTAATAGCGGTCGTGGCGGCTTTTCGTTCGCCCTATACGGGCAGCGGAGACACTTACCGCTATATGTCCCGATATACTGCTTTGCAGACCTATGAATCTTTTGATATTTATTATGATAAGAAGCTATCCGGACACCATTTCCTTCTTTCGGAGGCTGGGTTCTACTATATTATGTGGCTGCTTGGCCATATATTTAAAGACGGCCAGACGATTATTATTGTAAGTTCTATCTTTGTCACCTTTGCGGCGTGCTGGTTTATTTACCGCAATTCTGTGGATGTGGCATTGTCGCTGACCATTTATGTTTGCTTAGGTCTTTTTACCTTTAATATGAACGGCATGCGGCAGGCTATAGCGATGTCCGTTTGCCTGTTTGCCTATGAATTTGTAAAAAAACGAAGATTGATCCCGTTTTTGTTGATGATCTTATTGGCTATGCAATTCCATAGAACGGCTATGTGCTTTGTCCCTGTGTTCTTTCTGCCGATATTGAAAAACAATATAGGAAGCTGGGTGTTCTATATTTTTGGCTTGCTGGCTTGTTTGCTGTTTGTGGATCAGATTATTGCAGGCTACTATCAGATTGGCGGTAAGGATTACTCCGGCGGCACAGCCGCCGATGGCGGAGGCCTTTTTGTAATATTGCTGTATTTGGGAGCCATAGTACTGACCTTGTACAACTCTCATATTTTGCGAAAACAAGAGGTCAGAGTGGCAATGTTGTCGACCCTGGCAGGTTTTACTGCCTATATTGCCCGCTTTTTAGGTGTTGATCTTCTGGAACGGGTTAGCTTCTACTATTTTTATTTTCCAATTTTGCTGATTCCAGAGATCATTCGGGAATTGGATTTTGAAGAATATAAGGTTATTAAAGTGGTATTTGTGATTGGCAGCGTACTGTTGTTTATTTATCGGATTTGGGATAGCACTTTGAAAGATTTCACATTTTACTTTATACAGCAGTTTTTGAAATGATGATATAGATTTGCCGAATTTTTTGGCGCATAATATTAAGGTGGAACACTATGGTTTACTTGGCATCTTTAGCTGCTATCGTGGCATTTTTGGGCTTTGCCCCCCCACGGTATGGCCTGCAGCGAAACAATTATAAAAATTATATATGGATTTGTGGTGTTCTGATTGCATTATTTTCTGCACTCCGCACTCCCTATGCAGGTTCAGGAGATAGTTATGCCTATGTGTGGAACTATGGGCATTTGCAGGAGTATCATACATTTGGGGAGTATTATGACCGTTTTATGGCGGATTACGACTTTCTGTCCTCAGAGGCAGGATTTTACTATACAATGTGGTTGCTGGGTCATGTTTTCAAGGATGGACAAACCGCAATTATAGTAAGTTCTTTGCTGATCACGGTGGCTACATGTATCTTTATTTACCGAAATTCTGTGGATGTTCCCCTGTCGCTGACTATATATATCTGCTTGGGTCTGTTCACTTTCAACCTAAATGGTATGCGGCAGGCTATGGCTATGTCGATCTGCCTGTTTGCTTATGAGTTTGCTAAGAACAAAAAGATCATTCCGTTTGCGCTAACGGTTATATTGGCGATGCTGTTCCATAAAACGGCATTGTGTTTTTTCCCAATGTTCTTCCTGCCAAGACTTAAGAACAATTTGGGAAGCTGGGCCTTTTACATTATCGGATTGATTTTGTGCCTGCTCTTTGTTGACCAAATTATCGCCGGCTATTACGAGCTTAGCGGTGAAGACTATAGCGGCGGTGCGGCTGCAGAAGGCGGCGGACTGTTTGTCGTGCTTTTGTATTTGGGAACGATTGTTCTGACTCTTTACAAAGCATACATTGTAAAAAGAGACAGCGCACGGATTGCGCTTTTGGCGACCCTTGCCGGTTTTACGGCCTATCTATCCCGATATATCGGCAGCGATATTCTGGAACGAGTCAGCTTCTACTATTTCTATTTTCCGATTTTGCTAATTCCGGAAGTATTCCAGGAGCTGGATGATGATGAGTACAAAACAATAAAAATCTTCTTCGTGATTGGAGCATTGATGCTCTTTGTATACCGGATATGGAACAGCGGTTTCAGAAGATTTACATTCTATTTTATGTAATGAGAAACGAGGTGAGCCGGAATGAAAATATTGCAAATCAATGCCATCAGTGATTCCGGCAGCACCGGAAGAACTTGCCGTGAAATGAATGACGCCTTCCGGGCGATGGGGCACGAGGCAGTGGTTGCTTTTTCCGCAGGCACTGTAACAGATCAGAGTCAGGAATATAAAATTGGCGGACACAGAGGACAGCAGTTCCATGCGCTGCTTTCCCGAATCACTGGTTTGCAGGGTTATTTTTCTGCCGGGGCTACTCGGAAACTCTTGAAATTTATGGATGAATACTGCCCGGATGTGGTGATTTTGCGGAATCTTCACGCCAATTATATCCATGTTCCTATGCTTTTAAAGTATTTGGCAAAAAAGGATATTTCTACCGTTGCGGTGCTCCATGATTGCTGGCTGTATACCGGCAAATGCTGCCATTACACAGCTGCAGGCTGCTATCGTTGGCAAGAAAAATGCGGAAACTGTCCTGCTAAGAGAAAATACAACAAAAGTTGGTTCTTTGACCGCTCCGCAAAAATGCTGCGGGATAAAAAACGACTGTTTCAGGCAATTCCCCGGCTGGGGGTGGCGGCAGTATCCCAGTGGATTCTGCACGAAGCTCAAAAAGCTCCGGTGCTTCAAAATGCTGTGATTATGGAGCAGATCTATAACTGGATTGATACCGAAAAGTTTCACCCCGGAGATGGAGCGGATCTCCGGAAAAAGTTGGGAATCGGGGATAAAAAAATAATTCTCAGTATTGCCAACGTGTGGAGCGAAAGCAAGGGCTTCCAAACAGTTTTGGAAGTGGCAAGACAGCTGCGGGATGATGAAATATATGTACTGGTTGGTGACTTGCCAGCCGATGTGATGCTGCCCTCCGGTGTAATCGCTATGCCCAGAACGGATGATATTGGCCGGTTGGTAGAGCTTTACAGCGCAGCAGATGTATTTTTGCAGGCATCGTTGGAGGAAACGTTCGGCAAGGTAGCAGCAGAGGCGTTAGCTTGCGGCACACCTGTGGTGTGCTTTGATGCCACAGCTAACCCGGAATTGATTGGGGAAGGCTGCGGCGCAGTCGTACCGGAAAAAGATATGGATGCGATGCTGCGGGAAGTGCGAAATGTCTTGAAAAATGGAAAACAAGCGTATAATTCATGCTGCAGAGAGTATGCGGTGGAACAGTTCGGCATGGATGCCATTTTTGAAAAATATTCTCAGATGTTTGTTGCACTTCAAGATTCCATGCATAATGGTAAGAAGGAGGACACTCTATGAAGGTTTTATGGATAGTGAATATGGTGCTTCCGGATGCGGCAGAAGTTCTGAAAATAAAAACTTCATTTAGTGGGAGCTGGCTGGTCGATCCATTGAAAAGAATGTCAGAGGATCCTGAAGTGGAGCTTGCTACAATGACATACGGTTATGTGGATAAACCGCAAGTCGTTGTTGTGAATAGGGTCAAGCATTACATATTCCCCGGCGCAGGCAAAAGGCTTCTTTTTAATTCCTCCAAGACCCTGGATGATTGTCGGTTTGTGCTGGAGGATTTCAAACCGGATCTGATTCATATCTACGGAACGGAATATGCAGTAGGGTATAGCATGCTGAAAATCAACCCAGATGTTCCGATACTCCTGACAATTCAGGGCATTTTAACTTATATTGCAAAGGAATTTCGGGGAAAACTTCCCTGGTATTCCTATTATACGATGGCAACAGCCAGACAGATTATAAAGCTGAAGATGCCCTGTCTTACGCAGCTGTTGTATTGGCATAATTCCCATAGGGAACGGTTTGTAGTGAGAAATGTGAAGTATGTTTCCGGAAGAACAGATCACGATCGGGAGTTTGTCGCAAACACAAACCCCGATGCTAAGTATTACCGGATCAACTATAATTTGAGAGAAGAGTTTTACCAGGCTGAAAAATGGAACCCGGAGAATGCAGTTCCGTATACCATTTTTACCGGAGCAGCCAACTATTCCCTGAAGGGTTTGCATAAGCTGCTGGATGCTTTGGCAATTGTAAAGGCTCATTACCCCCAGGTGAAACTACAGGTCCCCGGGAATCATTCGAATTATAGAGAAAGTAATGGCTACGAGCGTTACCTGCACCGTAAGATCGCAAAACTGGGCTTGACAGAAAATGTGGAGTTTATCGGTCGGAAGACAGCACAGGAAATGGCACAATGCCTGCAAAAGGCGAATGTATATGTTTTCCCGTCTGCTTACGATACCGATTCTCTTTCTCTGTGCGAAGCGCAGCTGATTGGAACGCCGATCGTGGCTTCCCGGACAGGCGGCTCTCCGTACCTGATTGAAGATGGATATAGTGGATTGTGCTACGACTATGAAGATCATAAGAAAATGGCAGAGCATATATGCCGCCTGTTTGAAGATCGGGCGCTGTGCGCACAGATATCCAGCAATCAAATACAACAGGCGCAAATTCGCCATGCCCGGCAGACAAATGTGCAAAACCAGATGGATATATATCAGCAGTTGATTCACGGATATCAGAAGAAGGAATCAAAAAGTACGGATTGAGAAGGTGGGAATTGATATGAAAAAAATACTTTTTTTTATCAATACACTCAATGCCGGCGGCGCAGAAAAGGCGCTGGTTGAGATCGTTAACAATCTCGATAGAGAAGAATTTCAAATCACACTCCAAACGCTTATGGATTCCGGCGTATATGAGGAGATGCTGAAAGAGAATATTTGTCACAAATCGATTCTCAAGAAGAAAAACGGCAGTCTTAATCGGATTTATTCTGTGCTGCTGACCCGGATTCTGCCGTCAAAATTGGTTTACAACCTGTTTGTAAAAGGGGACTATGATTGCGAGATTGCGTTTTTGGAGGGATTCCCGACCAAGGTGATTGCCGCTTCCACGAACAAGACCTCCCGCAAAATAGGTTGGTTACATACAGATCTGTTACAATACCCCGATTCACAGAAGGTGTTTTCCAAGGGATTTTCAGAACAAAAAGCTTATGAAAAGCTGGATCGGGTGATTTGTGTATCGGAATCGGTCCGCCGTAGTTTGATCAAGAAATACGCTATCGAAAAAGGTAATACTGCAGTTTTATACAATGTGGTGGATGACGAAGCTGTGAGAAGCAGAGGCAACCAGGAAATTTCAAAAGATATTTCCCACCCGCTGATTGTTTCTGCAGGCCGATTGACGGAACAAAAGGCATTCGACCGCCTGCTGCGGATACACAAGCGGTTGATGGATGAGGGCATACGCCATACCCTCTGGATTCTTGGAGAAGGGGATAAAAGGCAGGACCTGGAGGAATATATCCAGCAAAATAAGCTGACCAATGTGGAATTGCTCGGTTTTCAAAAGAATCCGTATCGATATATGGCAAAAGCAGATTTGTTTGTATCCTCGTCAATTGCAGAAGGATTTAGTACGGTGATTACAGAATCGGTTATATTGGGTGTGCCGGTTATTTCCACCAATACTGCCGGAGCATATGAACCACCGGAGGCACCTCGGTGCAGCGTGGTAGTGGAAGATGAAGAGCAGCTTTATGAGGCAGTGAAAAAAGTCTTATCTGACAGGGAAGAACTGGATAGATTGAAGGCTGATGCAAAGTCAAAACAGCCGTTTTTCCAGAAACAGAACTTTGTTAACAAAATCCAGGACGAGCTGACCCGCTGAGCTCTTCAGGTTTGCAGATGAGCTTTACCGGAAAGGAAATCCATCTGCAAATTGACTTGCAAAACGGAAAATATTGGAGTGTGACCTTGTGTAATGAGAAAGAGAGCAATTTTAAATTTTGCAGTTTCAATTCTGTATCAATTTACAAATATTTTGATTGGTATGATTCTGCCGAAATATTACACAGAGATTTTTGGCTCGGCATACAACGGCTTGAATCAATCGGTAAGCCAGATTATGAGCCTGCTTTCTATTCTGCAGTTTGGCATTTCTGCCACGGCTTTTCAGCAGATGTTTCAGTATATTGCCGATCGTGATGAGGATATGCTTCGGGCAATCTACTGGGATACCGGAAGGCAATATCGCAAAATGGGCTATATTTTCCTTGCTGCTATACTGCCGATTGTTGCTGTGTTTCCTTATTTTTTGGAGGAAGAGCTGCCGTATAAGATCGTTGCTGTCTTTCTGCTCGTCAGAGCCATCAGTGCTGCGATGGAATATTTCTTCCAGGCAAAGTATACGGTATTTATGATCGCAAACAATAAAAGCTATGCGGTATATACGATTAATATTATTACATTACTGACAGGAACGGCCCTGCATTTGACAGTGCTGTTTACGAGCCAGAATATTTTAATGTATCAATTTGTTGCGCCGACGGTGGTGGTGTTGCGATTGATCATTGTCAATGCCTATGTTCGCAGAAAATTTCCCTATTTATTCCAAAAGAAAGCAAAAAGAATTAAAGTGCTTAGTGGAGCAAAGCGCAAGGACGTTTTGATCAGCGAGATTGCCGGCATGATCAGTGAAAGTGCTGATATGGTTATCTTGAGCGTAGGATCCGGTCTGATTTATACCAGTATCTATTCGGTGTATAACTTTGTGACTGCCGGTCTGGGCAATGTTCTGGGAAGCTGCAGGGAGGCAGTGTTTGCTGGAATCGGCAAGAAATATTACGAAAATTTTGAAGAGTTCAAAAAAGAATACGACGATTTTGAATCGATTTATATATTCCTGATGGTTTTTTTGTATGCCACTGCGCTATTGCTGTTCCGATCTTTCGTGGAGGTATATACCGCCAATATGGATACAGAATATTACTTTGCTGGGTTGCCTGTCCTGTTTGTGATTGCCAAGCTGATTATCAATTTGCGTGTTCCTTCCCAAATGGTGGTTAACACAGCAGGACATTTCAAAGAGGTAAAAATGTATGCTGTTATGGAGGCTCTTATTAAAATCGTTCTCTCGGTTTTGCTGGTTAAGCCTTTTGGTATTTACGGCGTTTTGATCGGAACTGTTGCCGGTGCTTTATACAGAACACCGTTGCTCGTTCGTTATGCCAATAAGTATATTGTGTATAGAAAGCAAATGGAGTGCTGGAAAAAAGTGCTGCTATGGCTGCCAGTTCTGGTTGCCGCATATTTGATTGGAGAGTTTGTGGCTATCGAGTGTGATACGCTGCTCCAATGGGCGTTGATGGCGATTGTCGGGGCTGTTGCTGTTATGGGAACAGCGGTTATCTGGCTGCTGATCGCAGATAAAAAGACTTTAAATAACCTGAAACAGCTTCTACTGAAAAAGAAAAAAATAGGGTAATGGATAGTCCCGCTGCAATGAAATGTGCGAATCAGATAGTATGTATAAAAATGTAACACGAGGTGTAAGTGTCTATGGCATCCAAGAAACAAGAGTATTATGTAAAAAAATTTAATTTATGTGACCGGAATCATTTTTTGATTATGAAGGGTATTGCAATTCTGGCGGCGCTGATAGCCGTTTTTTGTCAATACTTTTTAAAGGTAGGCAACAGCGGACCTATCAGTCAAATGGCAGCGGCGGTGTTCGTGCTGTGCTCCGGCTTTGGCGTATCCGAATCCTTCCTGAAAAAGAAGGGATTGGTGCATTACTGGGAAAACAAGCTGATCAAAATATGGATTCCTTCTGTGGCGATCGTACTGCTGCTCAATATTATTGAAGAAGGCAATATTGCTTCTTGGATCGCCGCTTCGCCTCTGGGCTTCAAGGGCAATCTTCTTTATGTGATTTTTGGCGGCTATGCAGCTTTTTGGCTGATGTTCCAGCTTGCAGACAATAAAAGTGCCCGGATTATTGGCATTTTCGCAATTGCAGCGGCGGCATTTTTCCTGGCTCCGAAGACTATGGGTATCCAATCCTACGCATTTGCCTTCCCTGTAGGTGTTTTGTTGTCCCAAGCGGACTGGAAACGGGCTATATCCAAAGCAGGATGGGGCGTCCGGATTCTGGTTCTGGCAATTTGCCTGATTGTTGCTGTGGGTTGCTGGTTTTTGGCAACTGTACTGGTGATTCCCTATGTACAGATGCTGATTTATAGTGTGAGCTGCATATCTGTTGCGATTTCTCTGATGCTGCTCACATTCTATTTGCAGAAGATTCAGATTTGGGGCGTGTTTGTGCCCTTCGGCATCATTTCCTACGGTCTGTATCTGACATACAACGGAGTATTTGCTATGTTTACAGACAAGGGCAACATCGAGATGTATGCGGTGCTGGTTATCGTGGTTTTGGCGGTGGCAACAGCGGTGACAGTACTCCGGGAACTGCTGATTTCCTGGAATTACAAGATGCGCAGAAAGGGCAGTGCCCATCTGAAAGGCAGTATGGGATAAAAAATGGGAAAAAGCTTGCAACTTGTTTGTAAGAATGATAAAATAAGAAAGTAAAAAATGCTATAAGGAGGAGCTTTATGACTTCCAGCGAAAAGAAAAAACTGCAAATCGCCGCCTGTAAGGTGCGTATGGGTGTTATCGAATCCACCCATGGTGCCAAGGCTGGCCATCCCGGCGGTAGCCTGTCCGCCGCAGAGGTATTTACTTACCTCTATTTTAAAGAAATGAACATCGATCCTGCCAACCCCAAGTGGGACGGCCGTGACCGCTTTGTTCTCAGCAAGGGTCACACCGCCCCCGGTCTGTACTCCGCACTGGCCTACCGCGGCTACTTCCCTGTGGAGGACCTGCCCACCCTGCGTCACATCGACAGCTACCTGCAGGGTCACCCCA
>JAZRLK010000028.1:0-3826 GCA_045646805.1 Faecousia sp. | reverse complement strand
CCCTTCTTCAACAACTATCGTCCTCAGTTCTACTTCAGAACTACCGACGTTACCGGCATCATCAACCTGCCCGAGGGCGTTGAGATGTGCATGCCCGGCGACAACGTTGTTATGAATGTTGAGCTGATCACCCCCATCGCTATCGAGAAGGGCCTGCGTTTCGCTATCCGTGAAGGCGGCCGTACCGTCGGTTCCGGTGTTGTTACCGAGATCTACGAATAATTCTCAATAACTGGGAACTATCTCAAATTATAAAGCCTCCGGTCTTCGGACCGGAGGCTTTTGCCTTTTGTTTCGGAAAGTAGGGGACGATGCCCACATCGTCCCGAATAATCTGTGTTTCCTTGTTCTTTTAAGTTGCAAAAAACAAAAAAAGAGGGTAAAATATAGAAAAAGACCGAAAGGGGAATGACAATGTTTGCAGGCTATAGTCCGGAAACGGTAGATTTTCTTTGGGGCATTCGATTGAATAATAACCGGGAATGGTTTATGGAACACAAGCCCGAGTATGTGAAATATCTTTATGAACCGACCAAAGCGTTAGGGCAGGAGATTTTTGGCCTTGTGTCAGACCGCCCCGGTACATTGGTAAAAGTCAGCCGCATCTATCGGGATGCCCGGATGCACCATCCTGTTCCTTATAAAGAGAGTCTTTGGATCTGTCTGCGGCAGGATGTAGAATGGTGGGCAGAAAATCCCTGCCTGTATTTTGAGATCAACCCCGACGGCATCCACTATGGTTTCTTTTTCTGGAAAATTAAGCCCCAGATTATGGAAGCCATCCGCCGTGATATGGAAGCCAATCCAGATAAATTCTTAAAAATGATACGCAAAATCGAAAAAAATACTGGCTTAAAAGTAACAGCCGATGAACTGTATAAACGGCCAACACTCACCGAGAACAAGAAACTTGCTCCCTATTTTGCCTGGAAGGGTCAGGTCGGTTGTGTGGTGCAACAGGAATTTGAGCCCAATGTTTTTGGCCCGGAACTTGCAGAGCGTGTAAAGCAGTTATTCCGAGAGCTGTTGCCCTTGTATGATTATTTTTGTATGTTTACCGGCAGAGAATAATTGTGTCCGGAATTTTTTCTGTCCACAATATGCGGTATAGTGACAAAAAAAGGCGGGATTTTTCTGCAAAATCTTTTATTCCCAGCCGTTGCTTGAAAACAAAACCTGTGCTATAATAGACGCTAATCGACAAAAAAGGAGTGAAGGTATGGTCGCCACAGCTTGTAATATTGATTCGTTAACTGTACAGAAGCTATTGTCCACTGGCAATGGCGATGCAGCCCTTCTGTACCTTTACATACAAAGCGGTAATGACCCTGCAAAGGCCCAGGACGCATTGCGCTTTACAGCCAGTCGGCACCAGTGTGCTGCGGCTACATTGCGGCAGCTGGGACTCTGGGAAGAGGAAAAAATTCGTTTTATTCCCACCGGAGAACGCCCGGCTTATTCGGAGTATGATGTAACCTCTGCAATCAATAAGGACGGAGAATTTGTCCTCTTGCGGGGAGAAATTGAACAGCTCTTGGGTAGAACATTGAACACGGAGGAACTAAAGATCATATTAGGATTTGTCAGGTATCTCGGATTGCCTGCAGAGGTGATCTATGTGTTGGTCTGTTATTGTAAGGATCGGGCAAGACAGCGGGGAAGCCTGAGGAATCCATCCTTGCGGTCCATTGAAAAAGAAGCCTACGCTTGGGCGGAACAGGGAATTGATACAATGGAGTCCGCTGCAGCCTTCATTCAGACGCAGAATCAGCGCCGCAGCCGCCAGCGTGAGATTATGGATATTTTGCAGATTCGGGGTCGTGAACTGACACCTGCAGAGAGCAAGTATGCCCAGTCCTGGATGGAGATGGGATTTGAAAACGATGCCATAGCCATGGCATATGAAAGAACATGCCTGAATACCGGTGGACTGAACTGGACCTATATGAATAAAATTATGAACCGCTGGAATGAATCCCGTCTGTATACGGTTGAGCAGATTCGCTCCGGGGATTCCAAGAAGGGGAAGAGTAACGTGCCCCGACAGCTGGATGCAGATGAATTGGCTGCGATAGAACGATTGATGCAGGAGGGATAAGCAGTGGCATATAATAACGAGGTGTTGCGCAGAGCCCGTCAGCGGCTGGAAGCAGCCAAGGCAGATAAAGACTCCGTATACCGTGAAAGATTGCAAACGGTGTATGCACAGCTTCCCAGAGTGCGGGAAATTGATATAGAGCTTCGCAGATCTATGGTCCTGGCAACTCAGGCAATTTTTGCCGGTGGCGATAACGCTCAGGAAGCTATGGAGGCTGCCAAGACTGCCAACTTAGCATTGCAACGGGAGCGGCAGGAGTTGATAGATAAATACTTTGGCACGGGATACTTGGACGATACCCCCATTTGCGACCGATGCGGCGGAGTGGGCTATATCGGCAGTCAAATGTGCAGCTGCCTGCAGGAACTGTGCCGCCAGGAGCAGAAAAAAGAATTGACCTTGCTGACCTGCGGCGATGGTTGTTTTCGGGATTTCCGACTGGACTATTACCCGGATACCCCCATTCCCGGCGGTAATGTAACCGTTCGGGCGTTGATGCAGAAAACCTACCAGGACTGCCGTACTTATGCAGAGAATTTCGGCGCAGAAAGCCAAAATCTTCTCTTTTCCGGCGATACCGGCTTAGGAAAAACCTTCCTGTCTGCCTGCATTGCCAGAACTGTGGCGGATAAAGGATACTCTGTTGTCTATGAAAGCGCAGTGCATCTGTTTGATAAGATGGAAAAGGCAAGATTTTCGGCAGATGAAGAAGCTGAACGAAAAACCCAGTCCTATACGGAGTGTGACCTGCTGATCGTAGACGATTTGGGTACGGAAATTGCCGGTCAGTTTGTGACAACTGCCTTGTATACACTGATCAATGACCGCCTGCTGTCCGGAAAGGCTACCATCATATCCACCAATCTGACATCAGAGGATATGAATAAGCGCTATTCACCCCAGATTCTGTCCCGGCTTCGGGGCAGCTATAGACGGGTAGCTTTTGTGGGTGACGATATTCGAATGCTGAAAAACCGGAGGACAGTTCTGTGAAAAAAGGAATCCTGTTTGACTTAGATGGTACATTGCTCAATACCTTGGAGGATCTGACCGATAGTGTCAACTATGCTCTGGCGCAGTATGATTGCCCGCCCCGTACGGTGGAGGATGTGCGTAATTTTATCGGCAACGGCGCAAGGAAGCTGATCGAAAGATCCCTGCCCGGCAAGGACAACGATCCCGATGTGGATGAAGTTTTGGCGACCTACCAGGCATATTATAAAACCCATAGCCAGATCAAAACCCGTCCCTATGACGGCGTGGTGGAAGCTCTGGGCAAGATTGCAGAAAAATACCCGGTAGCGATCGTTTCCAATAAACCGGATGCGCCTACAAAAATTCTGTGTAAAGAGTTTTTTGGAGACGTGTATGCCCGTGGCGAGAGTACGGATTGCCACAGAAAGCCTGCTCCCGATATGCTCATAAAGGCTATGGAAATCATCGGCGTAGATACCTGCATCTATGTAGGCGATAGTGAGCCGGATATTCTGACAGCCAAAAATCTGGGTGTCAAATGCCTGAGTGTGCTTTGGGGTTTCCGGGATCGGAAGACATTGGAAGCTGCCGGCGGCCAGTTTTTCTGCAGTGATCCTCAAAAACTTCCGGAAATTCTGGAAAGTATGATGTAAGTATTTAGAAAATTCCCCTTTCGTCGCTTGACGGAAGGGGAAAAATATGTTAGTATTGTTTGCAGCGAATATGCTGGTGTGGTGGAATAGGTAGACACCA
>JAZRLK010000027.1:0-28792 GCA_045646805.1 Faecousia sp. | reverse complement strand
TCTCTATAACCCAATCGATGTTCTCGCAAGTCCATTATAACACCAATTTTAAATTCTGCACTATAACTTCTCTTTTTTCTTCCTGTTTTATCCATAAAAATATGCACCCCAAAAGTGTCTAACTTTTGGGGTGCATATCAGCTTCTGCAACAGTCCATTTTATCATATAAATCAGTTTTCGAACTCTTCTTCGTCAGAGCTTTCCTCTTCAGCAAAATCCTCGCTGTATTCGCAGTCGAAATCCCGCTTGTTGCTGTAGACAGGCTTAGCCTTCCGCAGGAGCTTTTTGAACCAGGCAACGATCTTATCGCCGTAGGTGGCGACAATATAAATCACACCGGCAATGGCAAGCAGAGCAGAAAGGATCTTCATAATCAAAGAAAATGTTTTCATAAATAATTACCTCCACTTTTTCGTATCTCTAAATTCAGTATAACGAAAACCAATATAAATTGCAATAGGAATTTTGTACTTCCTCGAAAAAAACAGAAAAATTACACATAACCGTATAATCCGCGGACGCTGACTTCTCCGGATTGTACGGTCTGGATCTGACCGTCATCAAAAAGCACGGTCAAACCGCCGTCGTCTTCCACCCGAAGAGCTTTGCCATACCGCTTTTCTTCGCCCCGAATCAAAACAACCTCCTGGGAAACAGTAAGACAGTCCTGCCGATAGCGCTCCATTATGGTATCTCTACCTGCCAAAAGGATATTATTTATGGAATAAAAATGCTCCATCAGACGGGCAGCCAATTGCTCCGGGGGAATAGCGTTTCCGGTAGCAAGCAGCAGGGAAGTGGCAATATCCTGTAATTCCGGAGGGAAATCTTCTGCCCGGTGGCAGCAGTTGATGCCGATGCCGATCACAGCCCAGTCAACCAATCCGGTCTTGGTGTCTACGGAAAGTTCCGTAAGGATTCCGCCTAATTTCTTTTGGTTTATAACCAAATCGTTGATCCATTTGATTTGAGGGCGATTATCGCATATATCTGCCACGCTGTCACAGGCGGCAACGCCTGCGGCGCAAGTTAAATGCAGAAGTTGCTCTGGGGGACACTGCGGGCGCAGAATCAACGAAAAATACAAACCCAATCCAGCGGGTGCGTGAAAGGAACGGCCCATACGGCCTCGCCCTGCGGTTTGTGCTCCGGCTACAATAACCGTACCTTCCGCAGCACCCTCCCGGGCATAGGTTTTGGCAAGATCGTTGGTGGATGGAATGCAATCGTGATAGATCAATAGATCTCTCCAGGGATGATCCGTGGGGAGAAAAGAAAGGATTTTTTCTTTCATAGCTGTACCTTTAAGCAATTGCGGCAATGGCGCGGATAAACTCGGGATCTGTTCCGCAGCAGCCGCCTAAAATAGATGCGCCCATATCCCGGCAATCCTGCACGATGGCTGCAAACTCCGGAGGCGTCATAGGATAATGGGGGATAGAATCGGAACCGATCACCGGATTGCCTGCGTTGGGCTTGCAGATCAGCGGTCCTTTCACAAACCGACGCAGCCGACTGACAAGACCTGCGGTCACCGAGTCTGCTGCAACACAGTTAAAACCAACAGCAGCAGCACCGGATTCTTCCAATTCCCGAAGGATCGGCGCAGCATCTCTGCCGGAAAACAGACTGCCGTCGGGCTGCATAGTGAAGGTATAAAACACAGTTTCTGCACCCTCTAATTCCGCAGCAGTCAAAATTGCTTCAGCCTCCGTGGGGTACATCAGTGTTTCTGCTGCCAAAAGATCTGCACCGCCTGCCAGCAAGCCCTTGATCTGACGGCGGTAATTGTCTACCAGTAAATCAAACATATTCTCATCGAAGCTGTCAGTAAAGGCAGCTAAGGTGGTCAAATTGCCTGCAACCAAAACATTTTCAGAAACAGACCGGCTGAGCCGCACAAGTGCTTCATTGATCTTCTCAGTATCTTTGTCCATACCAACCTTTTCCAGCGCAATCGGCTGCGCCTGGAATGTAGGAGCATAGATGATCTGGCTTCCTGATAGCGCATAGGCAGCTTGCAGATCGATCAAAGCGCGCGGATGTTCCAAAATCCATTTTTCTGTGCAGCAGCCCCGGGGCATACCTGCCTTTTGCAGGTTAGAGCCTGTAGCACCGTCCAAAATCACCGGTGCTTTTGATAATAAATCCTGCAATTTCTCTTTTGTCAACATATCTTCCACCTACAAATGATTGTTTATCGTGCTAATGCCCGATAAACAATCAAATGCAAAATGCAGAATGCAGAATGCTGAATTGAGGTATTTTCTTCGAAAATGATTTTAAATAGTCGCCTCTGGCGACACATTCATTCAGCATTTAGCATTTGGCATTCAGCATTAAATTTATGAGCGTTAGCAATATAAAATCTTATTTATGCAATTATAACCTTTTCGGGTAAAATATGCAACGGTGATTGACTAATCTTTTTCGATTTGTTATCATATATTCATCTGAAAAAAGGAGATAATGTAATGAAAAAGACAGTTTTAAGAGAATATGCAAAACTCATCGTCCGCTGCGGCGCTAATGTCCAAAAAGGACAGGAGGTTATGATCTATGCGGATTTAGACCAGCCGGAATTTGTTCAACTGGTGGTGGAAGAGGCTTATAAAGCCAAAGCTGCCAAAGTTATGGTAGAATGGAATTTTCAGCCCCTTGCCAAAGTCCATGTCCGTTACCAAAGCTTGAAAACATTGGGAACTGTGCCCGAATGGCAAAAGGCAAGACGGCAGCATATGGTGGATACCGTACCTTGCCGGATTCATATCATCTCGGAAGATCCCGATGGTTTGAAGGGAATGAATATGGCAAAACTTGCAAAGTCCCGTCAGATGACCTATCCGATTCTCAAGCCCTATGCCGACCAGCTTGAAGGAAAACAGCAGTGGTGCATTGCTGCTGTGCCCGGTAAAGCGTGGGCAAAGAAGGTGTTCCCCGGTGAGCGTACCAATGCAGCTGTTGAGAAACTGTGGCAGGCTATTATTTCCACATCTCGTGTAAACGAAGCCCCAATCAAAGCCTGGGAAGAGCACAATGCCAATCTGCGCAGCCGCTGCGAGTATCTCAATAGCTTGGGAATTGCAGAGCTTCACTATACTGCTGATAACGGCACTGATCTGACTGTGGGAATGATTCCGGAAGCCGTATTCTGCGGCGGTGCAGAGGTCAGCCGCTTGGGGATCACATTTAATCCCAATATTCCCACAGAAGAATGCTTCATTTCACCTATGAAGGGCAAGGCAGAAGGCATTGTCTATTCTACAAAGCCTTTGTCCTACCAAGGTCAGCTGATTGAAAACTTCTCCTTCCGTTTTGAAAATGGTAAAGTGGTAGAAGCCAAGGCAGAAAAGGGAGAGGAGCTGCTGAATACCCTTGTTTCTATGGACGAGGGTGCGGCATATCTGGGCGAATGCGCATTGGTTCCGCAGCAAAGTCCCATCAACCAAAGCGGCCTGCTTTTCTATAATACCCTGTTCGATGAAAATGCAGCCTGCCACTTGGCGATAGGTATGGGCTTTGCCGATACCATTCGGGATCACCATAATAAGACCCTGGAGGAATGCCGTCAGTTGGGCATCAACGATTCTATGATCCACGAAGATTTCATGATCGGCTGCGATTCTATGAACATTGACGCCAAGACCTATGACGGCAAGATTGTTCCAATCTTCCGTAACGGCAACTGGGCATTTTAAAATTATACAAGGAAATGTTGGAAAATATCTAAAAAAACACTTGCATTTCCTGAAATGATGTGCTACAATACTTGAGCGATTAAAGATTGCTAAGGGAATCTATGCCCTTTTAAGCTTATGAGAAAGAGGTGAACGACATGAGAGAAGGCATCCATCCCAACTACGAACAGACTACCATCCGTTGCAACTGTGGCAACGTATTCACAACCGGTTCCACCAAGAAGGAGATCCGTGTTGAAATCTGCTCCAAGTGCCACCCTTTCTACACCGGCAAGCAGAAGCTGGTCGACACCGGTGGACGTGTTGATCGTTTCAACAAGAGATTTGGTCTGAAGTAATTAGAAAACGCACCGCTTAATGCGGTGCGTTTTTTATATCTGGCGGCATAGTTGAAAAAAGAAATCCGCACCGGCGGAAAGCAATGTTTCATCAAAGGAAAATTCCGGGCTGTGCAGCGGCGGCGTATCGCCAAGGCCTAAAAGAAAATAAACCCCGGGAACTTTTTGCTGATAATAAGAAAAATCTTCTCCGGTCCAATATGCTCTGTCCAGAGTTTGGACAGGGCATATTTTTTTCACAGCATCAAAAAGTTTCTTGTTGTTTTCTACAGCCGGATAGCCGTTTCGGAAGAAAATTTCTCCCCGGCATCCGGTTTGTTTTTCGGTTTGATTGCATAGATTTAATAAGGCATTGCGGATCTGTTGCTCTGTATCCTCCCGAAATGTGCGTAAACTGCCGGACAGATCTGCTTTGCGGCACAGGATGTTTCCTGCTGTTCCTGCGTGTAATTTTCCGAATTTCAGGAGAAAGGGATGGGGATTTGTGATGTAGCTTGTTCTGCTGTAGAAATTACAGCAAGCATTTAATGCATCGCAGCCTCGCCCGGAATGAGCAATATGTCCGCCTTGCCCGGTGAAAGAAATATCAATACCGGTGCAGCGGCTCATTAAAAATCCGGGCCTGCTGAAAATTTGCCCCTTTCCAAGTCCGGGCCAAAGATGTAATGCGAATATGGCATCCACACCAAACTGTTCTAAAATACCGCTTTTGCAAATATTTTCTGCACCGCCGGTGGTTTCCTCCGCAGGCTGAAAAATCAGAAGTATGTTTCGTGCCAAAAATTTTTCTTTATCTATCCTTCGGGCAAGTTCCAGTAAAATAGCGGTGTGACCATCGTGCCCGCAGGCGTGCATTATCCCGTTATGTTGAGATTTCCAGGGCAGGGAAGTTTCTTCGGCAATGGGAAGACCATCGGTATCAGCACGGAAAGCAACAGTTTGCGGTTTACCAAAGGAGAAAAAAGCGCACAATGCACCGGCGGCAGGGGAGAATACCCGGCATTGAAGGGGTGCTAAAGAGGATTTTATGTAAGAAAGCGTTTTTGGCAGCGTGCTGTCTAATTCTGGAATGGCGTGTAGTCTGCGGTAATCTTGAACAATTTGCAAATTATCACCTCCTAATAGACTATGCAGACCAATTACGCCTTGTGTTTTTGTAAAAATATGATACCATAGAAAGGAGCCATAAAATGGAAGATGTTATCCGTATAATTGCAGAAGGAAAGCGATCTACGCCGGTAAAGGTCTATCTTTGGCAGAAAGAGCCGGTTGAATTTTACGGATGCCGGGAATTTCCCGGATTAAACGGCTGCAAGCTGGTTTTTGGACAGTGGGAGACTATTGCTCCTGTCCTGGAAAAGAATCGGGATAAAATATTTGACTACATTGTGGAAAGCAGTTGCAGGCGCAGTGCGGTTCCGCTTTTGGAGGTTACGGATCTTTCTGCTCGTATAGAGCCTGGGGCAATTATCCGCCAGGGCGTTCATATCGGAGAAAATGCCGTGATTATGATGGGTGCAATTTTGAATATTGGTGCATCTGTAGGTGCTCGTTCTATGATCGATATGGGAGCAGTGCTGGGTGGCAGAGCTACCGTAGGACAGGATTGCCATATCGGTGCCGGTGCTGTGCTGGCTGGCGTAATCGAACCGGCATCTGCCACGCCGGTGGTAATTGAAGACCGGGTTTTAATCGGAGCCAATGCAGTAATCCTGGAAGGGGTAAGAGTTGGCGCTGACGCTGTGGTTGCAGCCGGGGCGGTAGTCACTAAAGATGTGCCGCCGGGAGCAGTAGTTGCCGGAAGTCCTGCCCGATTCATCAAGATGAAGGATGAAAAAACCGCCGGTAAGACCTCTCTTACCGACGGATTGCGTTAGCGTTGTTTGCAGGCGTATTCGTATGCCTTTTTGAAATCACCCATTTCCCGGTAGCATAGCTCCAGACGGGGATATATTTTATCAGCCATAGCAGCTTCCAGCTGCAGGTAATATTCTGCCGCATCTGCATAGTTGCAACACTGCACCAATGCATCTGCCCGCAGGAGCATAACTTCTTCCGTTTGCCTGTCTGCGGCAGTCAGGCAGGAAAGGCAGAGCTCCGGATCGTTTCGCTGTAGCGCGGCAGCAGCCCGCAGGAGCATCGATTGGGTGTTATCCGGCAGATTGGCTGCTGCGGAAATTGCGTCAATCATACCTGCCCCGTATTGCAGAAGTGTCAGCCTTTCCCCAAAAAGTGAACGGAAAGAAGGTTCTTTCTCGCCACTTTGGTTGGCTTGTGCTAAAAGACTTTGCGCAAGACCGGAACGGTTTTCCGCCAATGCCTGCTCAGATAGATCTATGCAGCACCGGCAAAAAAGCAGATTGTACCAGGTGTCTAAAATAGGGTCATCGGGAAGGTAGTTTTGCAAAATGTCTATAGCATCGGCTGCATCTGCCCGACTTGCCTTGTGCAGCATAGCCAGGTTTTCAGAGGGAGCTTCTTCCCAGAAGAAGCTTACCGGCTTTCCTAACCGCGCAGACAATACCTGTAAAGTGGCAAAAGACGGTTTTGCTGAGCCATTTTCAATTTGCGAGAGCATATTCCGGGTGATGGTATCCCCGCAAAGCTGCCGTTGAGAAAGACCGGCTTCCAGCCGTGCCTGCTTTAATTTTTGACCCAGTTCCATAGTATCACCCCGGTAATTGTCATTTACCCCTTCATCATATCATACATAAGGATTTTACACAAGGAGTTTTCTTTATGCGTCTCATATATTCCAAACAGATCAAAAAACAGGCGGCATTTGCACTGTCAGAGCATCAGACGGACTACCGCAAATTGGTGTTTCAGCACGCAGCGGTATCCTCTGCGCTTATGCTGATTTTGTCCCTTGTGGGGCTTTGGGTTAACAGCTCCATTGCGGATACCCAGGGGCTTGACGGCGTCGGCACAGCTGCTGCGCTCCAATCTATGTATACCGTTGTTATGCTGGCAGCCAATGTGCTGCTGCCATTTTGGCAAGCGGGTATTTTGTATACGTCAATCCGGGTTGTGCGCCGGCAGAATACAGAATTTTCCATGCTGACGCAGGGATTTCGCCGTGTTGCGCCTCTTGCCGGATTCTATGGAATGCTTATGCTGATTTTCTTTGGTGTTGCCATGGCGTGTTTGAATCTTCTGATTGTACCCTTTATGTGCGTGCCTGTGCCGGAAGAATTGCAGTCAGCGATGGAAATGCTGGATTATACCGATGTAGCCCAGATGGAAGTGTTTTATGCAGAACATTATGGGGAAATGATGCGCTATTCTATGCCGCTTGTAATTGTGCTTGCCTGCGTATACGGCTTAGTGGCAGTGCCTTTGCTGTACCGTTTCCGCATGTGCAATTATCTTTTGATGGAAGACGAAAGAGCAGGCGTGATGGCATCCTTTGGCATCAGCTCACGGATGACCAAGGGCGAGCGCAAGAATTTGTTTTTGTTGGATCTAAGCTTTTGGTGGTATCATCTGCTGACCGTGCTGATATCCCTGATCATTTATGTACCCGATTTTCTCAATGACATAGGTGTAAATTTGCCTGTAAACTATGAAACTGCCAATCTGCTTGCTTATATTGTTTATATAATTTGTTATTTGGTTTTCATTGGTTTAGCGGGTGCACACTACCAGGTGTCTATGACCTGTGCATATGAAAAGCTTCGGGTTTTGCAGGAAAATGAAACGGTGAGTATATCAGAGGTATCATAAAACTCCGGGCGTTGCAGATTTCTGCAACGCCCGGTCTTTTATAAGCTGTGATCGTCCATAAGATCCTGCAGCGTGACGGATTCAAAAAAATCGTCAACCATTTTATCTAACTTCTCCCACATTGGCAGTGTGCGGCAGCAGGAGGTGCGGGAGCAGGCGGAAGGACCTTGCGCGGTGCAGGATACCGTGGAAAGACCGCCTTCTGTTAATTTCAGAATACTGCCAACGGTGTATTCTTCCGGTTTGCGGTTGAGCCGATAGCCGCCGCCCTTTCCGTGAACCGCATCCACAAATCCAGCTTTGGAAAGCACCGTCATGATGGATTCCAAATATTTTTGAGAGATGGCTTCCTCCTCGGCGATTTGCTTCAGCGGAATAAATCCGTCACCGCCGTGAAGGGCAAAGCAGACCATCACACGCAGGGCATACCGCCCTTTTGTTGATACAATCATATTATTCGTGGCAGTGAGCGCAGTGCTCGCAGTCGGGGAACAGCTTGTGGTCGTATTCGATGCCGTTGCGGTCATAATAATCCTTCAAAGCGGACTTAATGGCTTCTTCTGCCAGAACGGAGCAGTGGAGTTTCTGTGCAGGCAGACCCTCCAAAGCCTCGACAACAGCCTTGTTTGTCAGCTTCAAAGCATCGGAAATGGGTTTGCCCTTGATCATCTCTGTTGCCATAGAGCTGGAAGCGATGGCAGAGCCGCAGCCGAAGGTTTCAAATTTGACATCAACGATCACATCGTTTTCAATCTTAAGATAGATCTTCATAATATCGCCGCATTTGGCGTTGCCAACCTGACCGACGCCATCGGCATTTTCAATCATGCCCACATTCCGGGGATGCATGAAATGGTCCATAACGACTTCACTGTAAAGTGCCATAATTTTTTCTCTCCTTATAAGATATATTCCCGAATGCCGTTTTGCAGATCACGCCAGACAGGGGACATATTCCGCAGCAGGCTGACCACTTCGGGTACAGCGGTCAAAATATGATCAATCTCTTCTTCTGTGTTGTAGTGAGAAAGGCTCAAACGCAAAGAACCGTGGGCAACATCGTGAACGCGTCCGATGGCAAGCAGCACGTGACTGGGGTCTAAAGAACCGGAGGTGCATGCAGAACCGGAGGATGCGCAGATGCCCTTGGCATCCAATAGCAGCAGGAGGGATTCACCCTCGATGCCTTCAAAACAGAAATTCACAACGCCGGGAAGGCAGTTTTCAGCATCACCGTTTCGTGCGCAGTGGGGGATCTGGGAAAGACCTGCAATCAACTTGTCCCGTAGTGCGATCACTTTACGGTTGTTTTCTTCCAGATGATTGCAGGCATCTTCCAAAGCAGCAGCCATACCCATAATTGCAGGCAGATTTTCTGTACCTGCGCGCTTGCCCCGCTCCTGAGCGCCGCCATCAATCAAATTGACGATAGGGAAGCCCCGACGCACATACAAGGCGCCGATGCCCTTAGGACCGTGGAATTTATGGGCGGAAAGACTGAGAAGATCAATGTTCTGAGCCTTCACATCAATATCAAGATGACCAACAGCTTGTACGGCATCGGTGTGGAACGGAACGCCTGCTTGCTTGCAAATCGCACCGATCTGGCTGATAGGCAGAACAGAACCGATCTCGTTGTTTGCGTACATTGTGGTTACCAGACAGGTGTCCTCCCGGATGGCATCGAGCACCTGCTGGGCAGTGATGTTGTGACCTTCTTTTACATCCAGAAGGGTTATTTCAAAGCCTTCTTTTTCCAACCGGTTGAGGGTGTGCAGCACAGCGTGATGCTCAAATGCGGTGGAAATGATGTGCTTTTTTCCTTTTCGTGCGCCGTAGCGGGCGGCGGAGATAATAGCCTGGTTGTCAGCTTCACTGCCGCCGGAGGTGAAGTAAATCTCTCGGGCGTCGCAGCCTAAGCATTTAGCAATGCGTGCTCTGGCATCTTCCAGCGCCTCTTTGGCCTCCTGGCCAACGGAGTGCAGACTGGAGGGGTTACCGTATGTGGATTCCATACAGGGAATCATGGCCTGGATTGCAGCCTGACTCATTTTGGTAGTAGCGGCGTTATCCGCATAAACTTGCATATTCATTCCTCATTTACCTATTGATTCTGTAGGTAAATATTATCATCTTTTACCTACCTTGTCAATAGGTAGAATACCAATTTTATCCAAAATTATACGAAAATCCGCATACCGACCATTGGTATGCGGATTATGTACAGACAGAAATGAAAAACAGCCGTTGCCGTTTTTTGAAATGCTAAATAGCAAATCCTATTTCTGTCTGCTTCGTATCATTCCGGCGATACACTTGACAGACGTTTAGCAGTTTGTTTGTACTGTCGTCACAGCAAGAAACGTTCTGTTATCTGCCTGTCCGAGAGTAGTATGACCGTAACTTTAAAAAATATGCAAATTATTTATCCAAATGCACATTCAGATGGGGATAAGTCATGCGAATGTCCGCTTCTTTGAAGGCGGCTCGGATATTGCTGTTGACGGCGTGCATTGTGGACCAGTAGTCTTCGGATTTGCACCAGATTTGCAAAATGTAGCCGATCGTGCTTTCGTTATATGCAGAAACGGCGGCGTAAGGGGCAGGATCTTGCAGTGCGGCGGGGATTTGCGCTGCCTTTTTCAAGGCAGAAATAACCGCATCCGGCTCATTGCCGTAGGAAACATTTATTGCAATATCGACCCGGCGTGTTCCCTCAACGGTAAAATTGATAATCTGCGAGGATACAATGGTGCGGTTGGGCATAGAAATGGTTTTACGGTCGCCGGTCAGAAGTTTGGTGTAGTTAAGTCCGATGTTGGTAACGGTGCCGCTCTGACCGCCGATTTCTACAAAATCGCCAATGGTAAAAGGCCGGGTGCAGATTAGAGTGAATCCTCCGATAATGTTGCTTAGTGCATCCTGTACTGCCAGGGAGATGGCTAAGGTCAGCACACTGGCCAGAGCGATCACACCGGTAACATCAATGCCCAAGGAGGATGCCACAATCAAAGCAAGCAGTAAAAACATAGCGGCCCGAATGACAGACATCAGCAGGGAGGAGGCGGGATTTTCCAATTTGGTTCTTTGAAGCAGCTTGTTAATAAGCTTTGTCAGGATCACAATAATCAGCAAGCCGACGGCGCAAATCAAAATCGCAGGCAGAAGCCGGTCTACAGTAAAACCGGATACGGTTTGAAATGCAGACTTAAAAAAATTCACCACAGTATTCCAAATGGTGTTCAAAAACTTTTCCATAGCGTAATTTCCTTTCGTAGATGATAAGGAAATTATATCCGGAAAAAAAGGAAAATGCAAGATAGAAATGGAAAACCCGACACCGTTGAGCAGACGGTATCGGGCCCCATGAAAAGAGAGATAAGAAAATGAAAAGTAAGAATTTCACATCCTACCAAGTGGATTATATCATCGAAAATAGTAAAATGCAAGAGTAAATACTCAAAAAATTATTGAAAATACTTTAAAAATTATGAATATAGTTTATCAATCAAGTATGCGATGGCAGTTTCGAATTTTACACCGTACCAATGGCTCTCGTCGTCGAGGGTGTTTTCGATGCATTTGTATGTGTAATCAGCAGCAATGCGGATGGATTGTCCGAGCGTTTTACCGCTGACCCAGCTGCCAACAAAAGCAGAGGCGTAGATATCGCCTGTGCCGTGGAAATTCTTGGGAATCTTGTGGTGGGCGTAGTAGTCGGTAGTTCCTTCACCGGAAACCAAAACGCCGGTGGTGCCTTCCCGGTAGCCAATACCGGTGAGGACGACCCATTTTGTTCCCATTGCGTGAAGTTTTTCCACAACATCAGCAATGTATGCCTCGTCGTAATCTTCCCGATAAGTGCAGCCTGTGAGGAAACAGGCCTCAGTCAGATTGGGAACGACCACATCTGCCTTACTGACCAGCCCTTTCATAGCTTCCACATATTCCATATCAAAGGCAGGATAAAGCTTTCCGTGATCGGCCATAGCCGGGTCAACGATAGTTTTGCCGCCAGGAGCGACCATGGACTGTAAAATGTTTTCAACGTAGGTAATTTGCTCGGTGCTTCCTAAATAACCGGTGTAAATAGCATCAAATGTGATATTTTCCTTTTGCCAATGCTGATGAAAACCGGGGATATCCGGAGTCAAATCCCGAATGTTGGGAAAGGAGAATCCCATAGTGTGGGTAGAAAGCACCGCAGAGGGAAGGATGCAGGTCTCCTGACCGCAGGCGGAGAGAATAGGCAGTGCAACTGTCAAAGAGCACTGACCCACACAGGAGATGTCCTGAATGGTTAGAATCCGTTTGTAATCCATAATAATCACTCCTAAAGAAGAATTTTTCATATTATATCATAATTCGAGAAAAGAACAAGAGAAAAGCCCCGTGTAATTTTACAGAAATTAAAAAATTTTTGTTAATAGATTTGCAGATATGGAAAGAATGTGATATAATGCATTAAATTATAATGCAAATGAGGTTAGATAGATGCAATATATCGTTTTGGATATGGAGTGGAATCAGCCTTGGCCCGGTTCTCCTTCGGCGAAAAAGGTTCTTCCGGTTCAGATCCGCGGTGAAATTCTGCAAATCGGAGCGGTTCGTATAACCGAGAATCAGCAGGTTGCGGATGAATTTCAAGTGCTGATTAAACCCAAGTATTATAGAAGATTAAACCGCAGAGTCAGTAAGCTGACCGGCATCAAGGAGTCCCGGATTCGGGAAGAGGGAGTCGGGATGTGCGAAGCTATGGAGCAGTTCCGCAGCTGGTGCGGGGAGGATGTTATTTTTCTGACCTGGGGATTTGATGATATCACTATATTGAAAGAAAATCTTCAGCTTTACGGCATAGAGGACAGTTGGGTGGGCCGCTGGTACAATGCGCAAATGATATTCAACGCCCAAACTGATGGCGCAACATCCCAGCGGGCATTGAAAACCGCTATGGAAATGTTTCAAATTGAACCGTCCCGACCTGCCCATGATGCACTGGGTGATGCCTACCATACGGCTCTGATCTGCGCAAAACTGGATTTGGAGCGGGGCGCACGGGAATATGATGAAGCACTCAAAAGTCACGTGGATGGTTTCCACGGCGCAGAGCTGCCCGGCTGTATCAGCCGCAAGGTGTTTTACGACTATTCCGATAAGCGTGCGGCGTTGAGTGCAATGTCCGGCGAAGAAAATAAATGTCCCATATGCTCCCGGCAGATGTTGGGATCCCGTTGGTTTGCCCAACCGGGCAGACGGTATATGGATCTGGCGTCCTGCCCCGATCACGGCAAGTTCCTGATTCGTGTGCGTCTGTCTGATCAGGCTGACGGCACTGTGCGGGTAAGCCGCCTGACCTATGAAGCAACCTCAGAAGCGGCGCAGGCTTATGCCCGCCGGGTAGAGAAGGCGGATCCGGAAGTTAAACGGCCCTCTCAGCGGCATAGAAAGAGCCGCATCCCTCGTAAAGAATCCCCGGATCAACCGTTATAATAGCCCCCAAAAATATGGCGTCTATCGCTGAAGAAGAAAGGAGCCTTATATGAAAAAGCCTATTATTGCCATTATGTACGATTTTGATAAGACTCTGTGTACCCGTGATATGCAGGAATATACATTTATTCCCAGCGTTGGTATGGAGCCTCATGAATTTTGGAACTATACCAGAGATGTTGCGGCCGAAGAGGTTATGGACTCTATTTTAACATATATGTACTGTATGGTGGAAACTTCGCGGCAATCCGGCAACCCCTTGACCCGGGATTCTTTGGTGGCATGCGGTAAAGATATTGAGTACCATCCCGGTGTAGAGGAATGGTTTGAGCGGATTAACCGTTATGCCGAAGAAGCCGGCGTCCAGGTGGAGCATTATGTTCTGTCCTCCGGTTTGAAGGAGATTATTGAAGGCACTTCCATTGCCAAGTACTTCAAGCGGATCTATGCCTGTGAATTTCTCTATAAAGACGGGCAGGCCTATTGGCCCAAAATGGCGGTTAACTATACCAATAAGACCCAGTTTGTGTACCGCATCAATAAGGGCGTCCTGGATATTAATAATAATACCGATCTGAATAACTCCCGTCCTGATTCCAAAAAGCGGGTATTTTTCAGCAATATGATCTATATTGGCGACGGACTGACGGACGTGCCTTGCATGAAGCTGGTAAAGCAGTCAGGCGGTCATTCCATTGCCCTTTATAATCCCGGTGAACATGATAAAGCAGCCCCTTTGCTCAAGCACGAACGGGTGGACTTTATGTTTGAGGCAGATTATACAGAAGGAAGTGAGCTGGATCGTACAATGCACCTGCTTCTGAAAGAACTGTCTTATAGTAATGAGCTTAAGCGCCTGAACGACCAGCAAAAAAAGGAATTTGTATAATATATGCATATTTCTGTGGTGAACTATATTTAAAACGGTGCCATCGAAATGCCGTGCCAATAAAAAATACCGCCTTCCGGCGGTATTTTTTGTTGCCTGCAGTTGATATTGATGATACTGTTTCAAAGGTTTCACTTTAAAATGAAACCATAGCATGAAAAGTGAAACTATAGACAGTTCGACAGATTGGAATTTGACTGTATCAGCCTTCGTCTTCTTGAGGTTCGACGGGAGGTGTAGCCTCGATTTTTGCATCCACAATTCTTCTGACAGCTTCAAATCCGTCAGGACCACAAAATGCATCCATCAGCTCATTGAACTCGGGGTTATCGCTGGGTGTCACGGCAGCTTTTCGTATACGCAACTGTTCAATGATTGAAAGAATCACATCAAGGGCCAAAATTGCAAGTCCAATCCACAGGCAAGACTTTACCCAAATTCCGACAATGCAAAGGATGATTCCAGGAATAGACAGATAGAAAAAGTGGAACAAGAAATTCGTTAGAACAAAGAGCCAAAACGTTTTTACGGGATATTTTCTTTCCATACTATACCTCCAAGACTTAATCAGTTAGACAAATTCAAGTTTGTCGAACTAATTATAGCATGGTTGAGGGGAGAATTCAATATTCATAAAATGAAAGACCAACCATTATATACTTCTTGTATCAAAATGATCGGTCTTATTTGGTGGAGCTGAGGGGAATCGATATAATCAAGGATCCGCTCCGTCGAGCCGTCGCGGGCGGTGCTCATCCACACCGCATTAAAATGGGTTCGATTCCCCTCATCATAAATACCGTACCAATAAAAAAGTACCGCCTACTGGCGGTACTTTTTTATTGGTGGAGCTGAGGGGAATCGACATAATCAAGGATCCGCTCCGTCAAGCCGTCGCGGGCGGTGCTCGTCCGCACCGCATTAAAATGGGTTCGATTCCCCTCATCTAAATACCATACCAATAAAAAATACCGCCTACTGGCGGTACTTTTTATTGGTGGAGCTGAGGGGAAACCAGTGTTGACCACTAAATTGACGCGAGAGTATATATATTCGTTCAGATGAATCAATTACGGAGCAGTGCATTGGCATTGCTCCGTAATTTTTTTAATATTCAATTCCAAAGTATTGCATTCGACTTTTGTTTGTGATAAGATACTCTTGCGACGCAAGTGAATATTTAGTACTAAAAAGGGTGCTGTTTTTACTTTGGTAAAAATGCACTCTGCTTCAGCATCCTTTTTGGTATGTAACACTTGCGTCGCGGCAGTTTGAAGCCGTGCATTTTTCGGGTGTGTAGCTTCGGCTGCACACCTTTTTTACATATTGGAGGAAAAGAAAGAATGAAGAGAAAGATAGCATTACTACTGGCAGTTACATTGTTACTGTGTATGGTCGGTTGTGGCGGTAACAGTAACACGGAAACAACAGGCGATACTATGCAAGCCACCCAGCAGACCGAAAATCCGCAAACCACAGAGCCTGTAAACGAGGCGACCACAGACGATTCCGCGCCCGAAGGCATTGCAGAGGATACCACAGAACCTACTACACCTGTTGAAGATAATAATACAGAACCTACTTCCACCGAGCGTCCCACAGAACCTGCGCCTACGGAACCGAAGCCCACTGAACCGAAACCCTCCGAACCTACTCCGACTGAACCCAGACCGACCACACCTGTTCCTACCGAACCGAAGCCTACTACTCCTGCTCCTACAGAGCCCACTCCGACTGAACCTACCCCGACTGAGCCCAAACCCAATGAACCTGTGCCTACGGAACCTACGCCTACCGAACCGCCGACTGAAGATAGATATATACTGAATGATGATTTGCTCTTTGAAGAAAATATTGAAGAAGTATTAAAGCAGTGTCAGATACATAGTACACAACGTATAGGACCCACTACTATGATTACAAGTGTAGCGGGTAAATTCGGAAACAGCGATGTCGATGGTTATTTTGAATTTCAGCATTGGGGCAATCAGCACTATAAAAATTCTTTTATGATAAGCTGTTCTGCATCCGAAGCAAATCAGGTTGCTGAGGATGTATTTTATGAATGTATCAATGGATATGGTATTACCAGCTTCTCTACATTGTATTATCAAAATGGAAAACAAATCAAAGGTGAGGATTGTAATACTATAGAGGTGTTAAGAGAGTATGTTACAAAAGTAATTAACGACGAGATTAGTCAAGTCCAATTCCAAGGGTCAAAAATATGGATTGAAAGCACAAATGCAACATACCGATTAACCATTATCGTAAGCAATCCATCAAATTATATAGCAATTACAGTCAAGTCGCAAAAGGTCGTTTACGTATAAGTTCGTGTAAGAATATTAACAACCGCTATCGCAAAATGCGATGGCGGTTGTTTGTTGTGGAAATTAGACACATTTAAGTGTCTTACCTTCACTTTTCTTGACTTTTTGGAAAAAGTACGTCATACTCTACTTGTATTCTAATTAACACAGGGCAGGAGAAATATAATCCACAGGAATTGCATTTATAATGAGGAAACGCAAACGGCACACATAAGAACAGCATCCCCTGTTTTTTACGGCAGAGCACCTTGGGGTCCAGGCCCCAAGGTGCTTTTTCTTGATTTTTCGTAAAAAACACGTCATGCTGTAGTTGGTTTTATTAATAATATGCAGGAGCAATATTATGAACACGAAGGAGGAATATATAGGCAGCTTTGAAAAGCACACCATCGAAAGTCAAACACAGCACACAGCGATATGTTACACCACGACCACCTGTAAACGAGATTTAGGTGCAGCATATCGTGCTCAATCTTAACCGTATTTATCGTGTGCGGTTGGTTGAGCATAACCGACGGCAAGTCGGTTTATCGGCGGCACGATACCGCTGTTTTTGGGTAGAGGGTGCCTCGGCACCGTCGCCTTTCGACTGAACGATAACGATATTTATAGGGTGCTCGCATTGGCGACCACCCTATAAACTCCGCTTACTCAAGTCCGCTTTAACGAGCGGACGCTCGGCGTTCGCTCGACAAAGCGGACAATTCTTTCAGAAAGGAGACACAAAGAATGTCTAAAAGTTTATTCTACCAGTTATATTCGGCTACAATTTTCGTCCCGAAATTTGAAAAGCATAGCGACAAGGCCGACAAGCAGTCGGACAATTCCCACATTGTGAAGTCGCTCGCCGCCAAAAAGGCTCTCAACGAGTTCTCCCACGATTTCGCAGGCTTCATTCGTTCGGAGTACCATGTCAAACGTGTGGTTGACATAACACCTGCAATGGCTCAGCACTTTTTGGATTCCAAATTGGAGTCGGGAATCAGTTCCGAGACCGCCCACACTTATCGTAGTTATCTTGCGAAACTGGAAAAGTGTGTTTTTAGAGCATATGGAACAAGGGTCAATTACTCCGTGACCATCGACGATAGCAAGGTGAAGAACACCGACACGATTAAACAGTATTCCTTCACCAGGGAAGAAATGGAACGGATACTGGATGCACCGCGCCCCTCTGCCAGCCTGAATGCCCTTAAATTCGCTTACGCGACAGGGGTTAGGGTAAACACATTGGAACGGCTGGAAGTCCGTCATATCGACTTCCAAAAGGGCGAGGTGCTTATCTACAAAGACAAGGGGGGCAGGTCGAGAGTACTGCCAATAGACGAGCAGACCGCCAAACTGCTCCGCGAGTGTATCAAGGGAAAGAATCCGCAGGACAAGGTCTTCGGGGTCAAAAAGGACTCGGTCAACAAGTATCTGCGCCGCCGCTGCGAAAAATTGCACATCACTACTCCAGATGGTCGTATCAAGAGCGGCGTCCACTCGGTCAGAAAATTATGGGCGGAGCAATACTGCAAGGCACACGGCAAAGGACCGACTCTCAAAGCACTCGGCCATGGCGAGCAAAGAAACGAGTTGTGTTCCATTTACTTATCGAGCAAAAAGTGACGGCAGTCCCATCCGTCACCAGTTGTATCATACAGGTGCAGTATTCGTCGGCACCACCATAAGTTATACATCTATAGTACCTATATATAGGTATATAGATTTTATCCTTATTATAAGTTAAATGGCTTTATATCTTACATTTTAGTTAAATAGCTAGATCAACTTAAACAAGGATATAGATAGGTATTTTACTTATCCATAGGTATATAGAAAATATTTTTTAAAACTAATTGCAAAAATACTTGACAAAAAAATTTTTTTAGTAAATACTTTGGCAACAGTTTGATGCAACTGAATTTTTTATAGAAAGGGGAAATGTATATTGGCATTTCAAAAATTAGGGACAAAGTATCAAAACTACTTTGCAGGCGGCTATATTAGCAGCCTTCTCACGTATGATACCCCCGATGACATAAGGTCGTACATATCATTTACGATAAAGGTTAAGACAGGCGGCGGTAGCGAAACCAAAACGGTGTACATAATGGTGTACAAAATGGCTGGGTATGGAAATAGTAAGTATCCAAACCCAATGATTAAGGTAATATGCGACTGCTATGAACAGGGCAGACCAATTGCCTGTTGCTACTACGGAAAAGACAACTGCAACATATTGACTTGCTGTTATGCAAACTTTTCAGTAACTGCACCACCAGAAGCAAAGGATGCAGCAAACACGAAGAAGCAGTCAAGCACAATAGTAACGGATTCTGTTCTGCTTGATGATAGTGCTGAAATGCCTTTTTGATGGCTGGCATTCAATATAACGTACATTAAAATATATATAAGGGAGGTCAAGCACTCTTGATAAGAGCCACTAGGGAAGAGATAAAAAGTGGCAACTTACCTGAGATTGAAATACCTAAACTGACAAAAGAACAAGCACGAATGGTTGCAATTTTAATCTACGAAACAATAAAAAATAATAGTATAGGAGACGAAAATGGAAAAGATTAAGGTCGTATTATATGCACGGTACAGTAGTACTAATCAGCGAGAAGTAAGTGCAGAGGAGCAAATCCGATACTGTAAGGAGTATGCCGAGCGGATGGAATTTGAGGTCGTTGGCGAGTACATTGATAAGGCAATGACAGGCACCAATGCGAACCGCAGGAACTTTCTGCGGATGATTGAGGATAGCAAGTTCCGTACATTCCGCTATGTGATAGTCTATGCCAATAACCGATTTGCACGAAATCGCTTCGATAAGCAATACTACAAGCGGGAACTGCAAAAGAATGGTGTTGACATTCTATACAGCACTCAGGAAATCCTGAACGGCAATTCTCCTGACTCCATTCTCTATGAGAGTTTGGATGATGGTATTTCTGAGTGGTATAGCAGAAACCTCGCAGTTGAGGTGATGAAGAAGGGACACTTGCCCAATGCACAGAAATGTCTGCACAATGGCGGTACACCGCCTTTTGGTTATAATGTGGTCAATCAGCGATTGGTCTTAAATGTCGATGAAGCACCCGTGGTAAAGATGATTTTTGATTGGTATGTGTTTCAGGGGTATGGTTACAACAGGATTGCCAAGGAGCTCAACGAACGAGGATTCCGCAACAAGGCAGGTGAACCATTCAAGGGTACAAGCATTCGTGATATGCTCCTGAATGAAAAATACACTGGCACATATGTCTATAACAAGCGGAGTTCTTTCGATAGTATGGGCAAGCGGAACAACAGTAAGCTGAAAGATGATAGCGAAATCATTCGTGTAGAGGACGCTTTTGATGCAATCATCAGTAAGGAGACCTTTGACAAAGTTAGAAAGGCTATGGAGTCCCGCAAAGGGCGGAATGCCTGCAATCAGGCACAAGAGGTGTATTTGCTTTCTGGCATAGTAAAGTGCGGTGTATGCGGTCATAATCTGCACGGCAACCGCAAGCCGAGCAACCGTAACGGTTCGTATCATATCACATACAAGTGCAATAACCGTGATAAGAACGGTATTAAGGTATGTCATAACAAGGAAATCAACAAGATTTATCTTGAACGAGCAATTATGCATTACATTTCCCAAATGTGCGAGGGTGATAACTTCCAACTGATTATGCAAGAATTGCGGCGGTATGCCAAGGAGCAGAACGAGGGAAACGGTGAACTGAAGCTCCTGGAAACAAAGTACAACAAGGTGGATAGAGAGATTTCCAACATCATTAAGGCAATTAAGGGCGGTTTTGATGCAGAAGAGCTGATGGCGGAATATGCGGCATTAAAGGAAGATAAGAGCAAACTGTCCGCACAGATTGAGATTGAGCGACAGAAGCAGACACAGACAATTGATATAGATGATGCAAGTGCACGAAAAGCACTTTCCCAAATTAGTGCCGAAATCTGTGATGGCAAACCGATTGAGGAATACAAGAGGTTGTTCTATTCCTTCGTGGAACGAGTAGATGTTTTTGAGGACTATGTCACCATAGTCCTCAAGGTCTTTGATATGATAAAAGTCAGAGTTCATAATGGTAACGGAGTGATAAAAGAAGAACCACCACTTGAAATAAATCAAATGGTGGTCTGGAATGGTGGAGCTGAGGGGAATCGAACCCCTGTCCGAAAGCAACTTGGAAGGAACTTCTCCGGGTGCAGTTTGTTATTTACATTCCCTCATCCTGGCGGGAACAAACACCCTACAGGATTTAGTAGCTTCATAATGCATGGTACACGCAAAGCTTTGTGTACGCACGGTCTCCACTCACATCACACCCAAGCCCGGCTCGTGGACCTTCCGGGGAGGATGGGCGCCTAATTAGGCAGCCAGAGCAACAGTATTGTTGTCAGTTAAATTTAAAAGTTACCCGTTTTATCGTGGTCAGGCGCCACGACCCGCTATTCCAGCCTCACTACCCCCGTCGAAACCAGTGCAGCCCCATATCATATAGGGGAGGGGGCCCGCCTTCCCAAAAGGAAGGCGGGGATATTTCTTAGAATCTGCCGTAAGGATCGGCAAGCTTTTTGGGCTCGGGATAAGTCTCACCCTTGGTATCCACGGTAATGGATGCGATTTTTTGTTCGGCAATGGGGCGATCTCCTGCGCCAACCTTGGTGGAAGCAATTGCATCCACAACATCCATTCCGGCAGTCACTTTACCAAATGCGGCATACTGACCATCAAGATGCTTGGCATCCTGGTGCATGATAAAGAACTGGCTTCCTGCGGAATTGGGGCTGGAGGAACGGGCCATAGAAAGAACGCCACGCTTATGACGCAGCTCATTCTTAACGCCGTTGAAGAAAAATTCGCCCTTAATGCAATAGCCGGGACCACCCATACCGGTTCCATCGGGGCAGCCACCCTGAATCATAAAGCCGGAGATGACCCGGTGGAAAATCAGACCGTCATAAAAATTATGATTGCACAAATCAATGAAATTATACACACTCTGAGGTGCAATTT
The DNA here is from genome assembly GCA_045646805.1 of Faecousia sp. GTDB lineage: Bacteria > Bacillota > Clostridia > Oscillospirales > Oscillospiraceae > Faecousia. The sequence goes on along the minus strand of JAZRLK010000027.1, from coordinate 7,303 downwards.
CCGGGTACAATTCACCTTCGATGATGCCGCCGTTTTCCATTGTGATTTTAAAAGTAGGATTGCTCATTTTAATATCTCTCCTTCATAGCACGTTCAATTTGCCGCTTCGCATCCCGCTCTGCAGCAGATTGCCGCTTATCATATAACTTTTTGCCCTTACACAGGCCAACTTTCACTTTTACCCTGCTGCCTTTGAAATAAACACTCAAAGGAATCAAGGAATAGCCGTCTTGCTTAACTTTACCAAACAGGCGCATAATTTCCCGCTTGTGCATCAAAAGCCGACGAACCCTTTTGGGATCGGGGTTAAAACGGTTTCCGTGATCGTAAGGGGAGATGTGCATTTGGTTGATCAGAAGCTGACCATCCTTGATTCCGCACCATGCATCCTTTAGGTTCAATGTGCCCTGTCGGATGGATTTGACTTCGGTGCCGCAAAGCTCGATACCGGCTTCCATTTCCTCTTCCACAAAGTATTCGTGGTATGCCTCCCGGTTTTTTGCCATAATCTTGATGCCCTGTTTCTCCACAACGATCACCTCCGTTCTGATTTACATTATAGCATAGCTGTCAAGGGATTTAGTGTAATTCTATGGACCAATTGCCGTTTTCCTGCCTATAGCAAAATTCGTTCAAATTTGCTTCATCAAAAACCCGAAGCAGCTCTTCAAAATCAGCAACGAGCCTATAATTTTTCAGATCGCTGCGGTTGACCCAGAACACCCGTCCTTCGTTGCTGGAGGTTACTGTGCCGGTGTAGCGATTGGCTTTGTAGAGAAAGACAACATACCGTGTGCGCTCGTTGTGCATAAACTGCTTGACGCCGCATAGCACGGGATTTTCAATGGTAAGACCTGTTTCTTCTCTTGTTTCACGAATAGCAGCTTGGGTAAAAGATTCTTCCGGTTCAACATGTCCGCCGGGAAGTGCTACTCCGGCCCAACTGGGGTCAATACGATCCTCAACAAGAATGTTGCCATTATCATCGTAAACCATACATAATACGGTAAAAATTGCATTTTCTTCTCGTGCCATATTTATACCTCAAATAAAAACTGATACAGCTGTCCGGTGGTTTGGAAGGAAAAATCACAAAGCGTTGTCATTTCCTCCATAATTTGCGGACAGTCCAGCCGTCCCCAGGCTGCAAATGCAACCGGAACATTTACCTTTCTTGCCATTTCCCAGGCAGGCTTCATATCGTCGATAACCAAAAGATCCGATGGGGATAAATTATACCGGCGCATAATGTCCTCTAACGGATATGGATTTGGCTTTCTCTGATGCTCCGGCATATCCCAGCCGTAAATATCGTCCGGCAGAAGGCCAAAATGAGCCAGATAATCCCGGGAGATCGTTTCTGCGGTAGAATGAGAAACGACGCACACAAGGCCGCCGGAAGCCTTCTGACGAGTAACAATCTCTCTGATACCATCGAAAGGGTCAGGAATGTGGTTTTGGATATATTCCTTCCAGCCCCGGTATTCTTCCGATAATTCCAGATCTGTAAAATGATATTTGCTTCTGCACATTTCCACGAATCCCTGGCAGTAACAGCCGTGGGTATATTCAGCCAGAGAAATTTTAGTACCCGGGCGGAATTGATCCAGGATATAGCAAAAATAGGGGTAATTGATGGTTGCCTCACTTTGCACAACGGTATCGTCGTGATCCAGTACAAGACAAGGATATTTTAACATATATTCACGCCCTTTCTTTGTCGTATTATAACAAATAATAGATTGCGGTACAAGTACGGTAATATCTTATTTACTCTGGTAAAATTGGAAAATATGTGTATAATGGTAAAAAAGATGGGAAGGAGATATGCTATATGGCAATTGTTACATTTTACCGGGGGCATCCCAATCCGCCCAAAACCACACAAGGTGCCCACTTGGGTGCCAATGCGATTATAACCTGCAAAGGCAGAATTCTTCTGGAAAAACGCCGTGACTGTGATTTGTGGGGCTTGGTTGGCGGCGGTGTTAAACGGCAGGAAACGCCGTTGGAAGCAATTGTTCGGGAAATCCGTGAAGAGTTGGGACTTAGAATTTCCGGGGAGAAACTGCAAAAGCTTGGCGTTTACGGAGAACCGGGCAGAATTGCTGCATACCAAGATGGCAGCATATGGAGAATGGTGGTTGTGGTTTATCGGCTCGAATTGGAAGAAGAACCGGATATTGTCATCAGCTCCGAATCGCAGGATATGCGTTTTTTCAGCAAAGAAGAGTTAAAAGACATTGAAATCGTTGTAACGCACAGTGATATTGTAGAAGATTGGTTTTGATAATACATCCCCCGCAAACCACAGCCGGTTTGCGGGGTATTTTGAATATTGGATTATGAGCTTCTGTGTTTTTGCTGATAGATACTCCAAAGACGGGCCAATGTGGAAACAATCAGAATGCCGACGGCCATTGCACCGGCAATGGCAATGGTTTCTGTGGCACGGCTGCTGAAATCGGTCATATTGCCATTCATAATAGCAACGGTTGTTTTGTAAACACCTGCGCCGGGGAGCATGGGAATGATAGAAATAACCAAATAGGCGATAGCAGGGCATTTGCGGATTCTTGCAACAACTTCGGAATAGACCGAGGCAAAAAAAGTTGCAACAAAATATGAGAACATACCGTCACCCCAGGCAAGGCAGCAAATCCGGAACAATGCCCAGGTCAATGCACCGCCCAATGCGCACATATATCCGCCCTTGCCGTGGATATTGAACACGATCATAAATCCGCAGCAGGCAAAAAATGTGGCAATACTCTCTAAAAGTATGCTGTGCTGAATGGGAGTGTTAATGATTTGCTCTGTATGGAAGAAAGAAAGCAGATTACCGGAGAAACCTGTGCCCAAAGCAATGGCAACGCCGATCAAAAGCACTTGAACAATTCTGTTAATACCGGAATTGGTGTCGCCGTAAATGATATCCCGCAGAGCGTTTGTGAATAAAAGACCGGGAACCAAAAGCATCAAAGAGGAGATGATAACGCCATCGGTGTTTACCAATAGACCCAGAACCTCTGCGGTATAAGCGATCAGTCCCATAGCAAATGCGGATGCGATGGTGCTGAAGAAAATATTGACTTTCAGTTTTGCCATGAAGTACCCGATCATACCTGCAGCAAAGCCGCACAGCGCACCGCAAATGGTGTCGGTTGTCCCTCCGTTGTAAGAAAATACGAATCCGGAGGCGACCATGATATTTCCCAGCAGAAAAATCCAAAAAGGGAATTGTTTGTGATCTGCCTTCACTTGCTCAAGCCAATTTTCGACAATGGAAAGATCCGGCTTTTCTGCGCAAATTCTGCGGCTTAACTGATTATAACGTTCGATAAAATCCATATCTGTACCGTGATGACCGATTCGGCGAACACGGGTCAGGGATTTATGTTGGGGCGTTTCAATGCTGACGGTTAAACAATTGGGAATGGCAAAGACTTCTGCTTCGATCCCATATGCAGCGCAGATTCGTGTAATGGTTTCTTCCACACGGTAAGTTTCCGCGCCGCTCATAGCTAGCTCATATCCCAATTGAGTTGTAATATCTAATAAATGCTGATAATCCATGCTTATTACCTCGCAAAATATTTGCGATTCCAGTATAACACAGTATGTCGAAAATACAAGATAAATTTGCAGGAATCCTGCATATAAAAAATGGCGAAATCCGTAATTTCTTTTATATTTTACCGGCCATATATTGTGTGTTTTCTGCCATTCTATAAATAAAGGGGCGTGGAAAAAATGAAGTATCGGATTTGTGTTGTATGGATACTATTGCTGTGCATACTATGTGGCTGTAGTGTAAAAAAAGGGGACAATGAGGGGCTGAATCTTACAGATAAAGTTAGTATTGACTGCAATTACAGACAAAAACATTTGCTGCGAACTTATACCGATTCGGATAAAATTGATGTAATTTTAAAGTATTTGCATCAGATTAAGGTACGTCATCCTGCTGCCGCAGATGCAGAGAATTGGACCGGCGATCACTGCCGAATTACGGTTTACCTGGCTAACGGTTCTATCCGTAATTACGATTTACTAGGCAAAGAAATTTTATTCAAAAATTCCGGGCAATGTTATGCCGCAGATCCCGATGATGCCAATATTATATATCATTTAGTTAATCATATAGAATCTGATATATAAAGATTGCACGCTAACAAAATCGTTAGCGTGCAATTGATTTTATAAAGTTGCTGCCATAATGGCTTTTATGGTATGCATACGGTTTTCCGCTTCATCAAACACCAAAGAGCGATCACTTTCAAAAACCTCATCGGTTACTTCCATACAGGTAATGCCAAAGCTGTCATAAATTTGCTGTCCGATGGTGGTATTGACATCGTGGAAAGCAGGCAGACAGTGCATAAACCGGCACTGGGGACCGGCCTTTTCCAAAAGATCCATCGTTACCTGGTAGGCAGAAAGCTCCCGGATCCGTTCGTGCCACACATCGCCCGGTTCACCCATAGAAAGCCAGACGTCGGTATAGATTACATCCGCGTTTACAACCGCTTTATCGGGATTGGTGATAAACTCCAATTTCGCCCCGGTTTCCTTTGCAATAGCCAAACAGCGGTCGATCAGATCCTGATCTGGGAAGTACTTTTCCGGAGCACAGGCAACATAGTGCATACCCATTTTGGCACAGCCTACCATCAGAGAATTGCCCATATTATATCTGGCATCACCGAAATACACCAGCTTCTTTCCTGCCAAACCACCAAAATGCTCCTCGATGGTGAGAAAATCCGCCAAAATCTGGGTCGGATGGAATTCATTCGTCAGACCGTTCCACACCGGAACACCGGAATATTCCGCCAACTCCTCCACGATCTGCTGACCGTAACCCCGGTATTCAATGCCGTCGAACATTCTGCCAAGCACCCGGGCAGTATCCGCAATGGATTCCTTTTTGCCCATTTGCGAACCGGTGGGTCCCAAATAGGTGCAGCCCATTCCCAAATCCCGGGCTGCAACCTCAAATGCACACCGAGTACGGGTACTATCCTTTTCAAACAGCAGAACAATATTCTTACCCTCGCAGAGCTTATGGGGAATTCCTGCTTTTTTCTGCGCCTTCAACTCCGCAGATAAGGACAGAAGCCGTTTAATTTCTTCCGGAGTAAAATCCAACAATGTTAAAAAGTTTCTGTTTTTCATTTATTTACAAACCTTCTTAATGACCGAAACTGCTTGCTGCAGCTGTTCCATAGGAATATTCAAAGCCGGCAGAAGACGTACTTTATCCTTTGCTGTCAAGCAAAGAACGCCTTGCTCCATGCACGCTGTTACCACTTCCTTGGCTGGCTTCACGGTTTTGATACCGACCATAAGACCCATACCGGTAACACTTTCAATTCCCTCTGCTCCGCGAAGCTGGGAAAATATATAATCGCTCTTTTCCTGAACTTGCTTCAGGAATTGATCATCCAGCCGCTGAATCACCTTCAATGCACCGGCGCAGCATACGGGATTTCCGCCATAAGTAGAACCGTGATCTCCTGCACCCAGGACGTTTTCCACTTTTCCGCCCATCAGGCACGCACCAATAGGCAATCCGCCGCCTAATCCCTTGGCTGTGGAAACAATATCCGGCTGAATGCCAAAATTCATATAGGCATAGAGCTTGCCTGTTCTGCCATTTCCGGTCTGTACTTCATCCACGATTAGGGGAATGTCGTTTTCTTTTGCCAGTCTTTCTGCTGTTTTTATATATTCTTCCGTCAGAGGCAGAACTCCGCCTTCACCTTGAACGCATTCGATCATAATACCTGCGACTTTACAGGTTTTTAATGTTTGTGTCAATTGATCTATATTATTTGCTTCAACGTGGATAAACCCCGGTGTCAAGGGCTGGAAAAGCTTATGAAATTGATCCTGTCCCGTGGCAGCCAAGGTTGTTAAGGTACGCCCGTGGAAGCTGTTAACCAGGGTTACGATTGTGTAGCAGTCTGCGCCTTTTTTTTCGGCGGAATATTTTCTTGCGACTTTAATTGCGCATTCGTTTGCCTCTGCACCGGAATTGCTGAAAAATACTTTTTTCATACCGGTCTTTTGGCACAGCGCCTGTGCCAGAAGCGCACACGGCTCGGTATAGTATAAATTGGATGTGTGCTGTAGTTTCCTCAGCTGATCTGTGACGGCATCAATCCAGATTTCGTCACCAAAGCCAAAGCAGCTTACTCCGATTCCGGAACCCATATCAATATATTCTTTGCCTGAAGTATCTGTCACGATACTCCCGTGCCCGGAAACAAGTTCCACGGGAAAACGGCCGTATGTTCTTGCAACATATTCCTGATCTATGGATGTAATGCTCATAGTTTATCCTTTCATCACCATGGTGCCGGTATCTTCCTCTGTCAGAAGTTCCATCAAAATGGAATGCGGTACACGACCGTCCATAATAACGACCACACCAACGCCCTTATCCAAAGCTTCAATACAGCAATCCACTTTGGGGATCATACCGCCGGAAATAATGCCCCGGTCATAAAGCTTCCTGGCTTCGCTGACTGTAATTCTGGGAATTACGGTTGACGGATCATCCTTGTCTGCCAATATACCGGCAATATCCGTCATCATAATCAGCCGTTCTGCACCCAACGCACCGGCAATGACCGCAGCGGCCGTATCGCCGTTGATATTATAGGTATTTCCTTCGTGGTCAGCAGCTACTGTGGAAATAACAGGAATATAATGGTTTTCCAGCAAGTCTGTAATGGGCTTTGTGCGAACTTGCGTAATCTTGCCCACATAGCCCAATGCTTCATTTTTTACTTCCGCTTCCAAAATGCCGCCGTCAATGCCGGAAAGACCTACTGCGTGACCGCCTTTGCTCTGAATGAGTTTCACCAGGTCTTTGTTGACTTTGCCAGCCAAAACCATTTGTACAATGTCCACGGTTTCCTTGTCGGTGACACGAAGTCCGTTGACAAATTCCGGCACTTTGCCGACCCGTTTCATCAAATCATTGATTTCCGGACCTCCGCCATGAACCAGCACGACCTTTACGCCAATCAGCCACAGAAGGGTGATATCTTCCATAACCTGCTGCTTCAGCTGATCGTTGATCATGGCATTACCGCCATATTTTACCACAACGACCTTGCCGCTGTACTTTTTGATGTAGGGCAGGGCAGTGGTCAGAACTTCTGCCCGCTGGGCATTGGTAAAATGATTTTCCATAATTACAACTCCTTAGGTTCGGTAGTCGCCATTGATCTTTACATAATCATAAGTCAGATCACAGCCCCAGGCTGTGGCACTGTAGGGACCGTCACCC
>JAZRLK010000026.1:0-33818 GCA_045646805.1 Faecousia sp. | reverse complement strand
GCCAGATGCTTTCTGTCCCGCAGAACCACAGCGCCCACATCACCAACACCGGTACCGTCAACGAAGACCTTACCGGCAGTAACGGTTTCGGAAATTTTGCAGTGCTTTGCAGTCAATTCAAAAACACTTCCGATCTCACCGATGCAAACGTTTTTCGGCTGCATACCCAGCTGAACGGCCAATCTGCCATGAAGTTGCAAATGTCTTTGTTCGCCGTGAACGGGGATGAAGAAACGGGGCTTGCATAGTGCGTGAACGATCTTCAGTTCTTCCTGGCAGGCGTGGCCGGAAACGTGAAGACCTTCGCTTTTTTCATATACAACATCTGCGCCCTTGCGGTATAGCTCGTTAATGATTTTTGAAACGGCTTTTTCATTGCCGGGGATGGCAGATGCGGAAATAATGATCCGGTCGCCGGCAACAATGTCGATCTGCTTGTGAAGAGAAAAGGCCATACGGTAAAGCGCAGACATATTTTCGCCCTGAGAGCCGGTGGAAACAATAACCACCTTGTTTTTGGGAAGGCTTTTAACCGCATTGAGGTCAATGATGGTGCCGGAAGGTACTTTAATATAGCCCAGTTCCTGAGCGACCTTTAAAACGTTTTCCATACTCCGGCCTGTAACGGCAACCTTTCTGCCGTAACGGTGGGCAGTTGCCAGGATAGACTGAATCCGGTGCATATTGGAAGCAAACGTTGTAACAATGATCCGCTCGTTGCAGTTTTTAAACTGCCGGTCCAGGCTCTCTGCTACTAAGTTTTCGCTGGGGGTGTAACCCTGCCGGTCCACATTGGTAGAATCGCACAGCAGTGCCAGCACACCCAAATTACCCAATTCACCCAGCCGGGCAAGATCAGTCATACCGTCTTTTGCGGTAGGATCGATCTTGAAATCGCCGGTCATAACCACAGTGCCGACAGGCGTGTGGATGGCAAAAGCTACCGCATCGGCGATAGAGTGGTTTACGTGAATAAATTCAACGGAAAAACAGCCTGCCCGAACCACATCACCGGGCTTGTGGGTGATAAGCTTAACCTGTTCGGTGAGCCGATGTTCTTCTAACTTCAGTCGGATCAAACCATTGGTCATAGCTGTTCCGTGGATAGGACAGCTGATTTGCTGCATACAATAGGGGATAGAACCAATGTGATCCTCGTGACCGTGGGTAATGAACATACCCCGGATTTTCTTCGCATTTTGGGTAAGATAGGTAAAATCGGGGATCACCAAATCTACGCCGTACATATCTTCGTCGGGGAATCCAACGCCGCAGTCCACAATAATCATATCTCTGCCGTATTCCAAAACAGTCAGATTCTTACCGATTTCGTCCAATCCGCCTAAGGGGATAATTCTTAATTTTTGTGCCAAGTAAAATACTCCTTTCAACTTGCTGATTGCATAAAAAGCAGGCAACCGTTTGCTCCCATAACAGCCCCGAATCGCTGCCGCTGAAGCAAAAACGCCTGCTTAACTCTTCTGTTTTTTTGTGCAGCCGGAACTGCCTGCCGGCATGCTGTGCCTATAGTATAACACAAAATCGGCGGATTGTATACATAAATTTTTCTTTTCCTTGTGACATACTTCGCAAAGTCGGGGCAATCGCAGGGAAAAATTCCGCAAGAAATTCGAAAAGACAGTTGCACCTTGCGTGGATATTTGATATAATAAACCGAATAGTGAGATACTATTACCCTTTTTAAGGAGAAGAGCATATGAATAAAAAGCTTGGAAGGTTGTTATGGCCCAGTGTAGGCCTGTTTTTGGCGCTTTTGGCGGCCTTTGGGGTCGGCGCAATTTATGTAGGAGAATACATCCTTGCGATTGTGGAATTTTCTGTATTGGCATTGGTGCTGGTGATCTACCTGGTCCATCGCAGCCGCCGCCGTCGGGAGATTCAGAGATTTCTTCACAAAACTTTGGATAATGTCACATCCAAAGACGGCTCTCAACCTCCTTTTCCCATGGTGACGCTGCGCCTGGCAGATCAGAGCATTGTGTATGCCAGCGATTCCTTTGCAAAACTCACCGGTTTCCGGGATATGCTGCGGGAAAAGATTATCACAGATATTCTGCCCGGATTTAATTCTGATTGGCTGTCAGAAGGAAAAACCCAGTATCCCTATGATGTAACGCTGAACCAGCGCCGCTACCGTATCTACGGCACCACGGTTTTTGCCGACGATCCCAAGCAGACCCGTCTGGGTGTGCTGTATCTGACGGATCTGACTGAGCTTTATCAGATTCGGGATGAATATATTCGCTCCCGTCCGGTAACATCTCTGATTCTGGTGGATAATTACGATGAATTGACAAAGAACCTTTCCGAAGGTGCAATTTCCGCTTTGCACGCCAAGATCAACGATGCCATTACTGAATGGACAAGCCAATACGGAGCGCTCCTTCGCCGCTTGGAGAAAAACCGCTTTTTGTTGATGTTCGAAAAACGGGATTTGAAGCACATCGTGGAAAATAAATTCAGCCTGCTGGAGCAGATGCACGAGATTGTCAGTCCCAACGGACTGCCTGTTTCCTTGTCTATCGGCGTAGGCGTGGATGCAGAAAGCTATGAAGAGGGTTATGAATTTGCGGCCCTGGCCATTGAAATGGCCCTGAGCCGCGGCGGCGACCAGGCAGTTATCAAGGACCGGATGAACTTCACCTTCTATGGCGGCAGAAATAAAGAAGCGGATAACCGCAGCAAAGTCCGTTCCAGAATCACCGCAAATTCTCTGATGGAATTGATCGGTCAGAGCAGCCGTGTGTTCATAATGGGCCACAAAAATGCGGATTTGGATGCTGTTGGCGCGGCAGTGGGCGTATGCTGCCTTTGCCGTAAAAAGGGTAAGGACGCATATATTGTTCTGGACCTTGAGGAGAATGCCGCAACGAAGCTGATCGATCAGCTGATTATCACGCCGGAATATAAGAACGTGTTCATTTCCGGACAGGAAGCTTTGATCCACGCCGATAACCGCAGCCTGCTTGTGGTGGTGGATACCAACCGTCCCGATCAAGTGGAAAATAAGCATCTTTTGGAAGCAATAACAAGTGTCTGTGTCATCGACCACCATCGGCGTGCTGCAGATTATATTACCCCCGTTGTGGTCAATCTTCACGAAACCTATGCATCCTCTGCATCTGAGCTTGTTACCGAGCTTTTGGAGTATGCTGTGGAGAAGAAGGACGTGCTGCCCATTGAAGCAAAATCCTTGATGGCAGGTATCTTCCTGGATACTAAGAATTTTAATGTCCGCACCGGTGAGCGTACCTTCGAGGCAGCGGCATACCTGCGTCAGCTTGGTGCAGATACGGTGGAAGTTAAGAAGCTTTTGCAAAATGATTTCCAGGATACGATGGCAAAATATCAAATTATTAAATCCGCCCGTTTGTATCGGCAGGAGATTGCCATTGCGGCGCTTAATGCCACAACATCCCGGGCGTTAGCAGCTCAGGCGGCTGACGAATTGCTGAACATTTCCGGTATCAGTGCCTCTTTCGTGCTGTATCCGGATGAAGATAGGGTGATGATTTCTGCCCGTTCCATCGGTGAAGCCAATGTGCAGATGATTCTCGAACCGTTGGGCGGCGGCGGCAATACCGCAACAGCCGGCGCACAGTTGAAGGATACCACAGTCAAAGATGCTCTGGATGAGCTTGTGCAGAGTATAGACCATTATTACGACAGTTAAGAAAGGAGCAAAAGTATTATGAAAGTTATTTTGCTGCAGGATGTAAAAGGAAAGGGCAAGAAAGGCCAGATGATCGAAGTATCTGACGGCTATGCAAGAAACTATATGCTGCCCCGGAAGATGGCTGTTGAAGCCACTGCCGATGCAGTCAATACTATGAAAATGAATGATAAGGCTGCTGCAGAGCGGGCAGCCAAGGAGCGTGCCGAGGCGCTGGATACTTCCCATAAGCTTCGGGAAATGACGTTAATCGTAAAGGCAAAGGGAGGCGGAGCGGGACGTCTGTTCGGTTCCGTTACAAACCAGGAAATTGCCGATGCGCTGAAAGCATCCTCCGGAATCGTGCTGGATAAGCGGAAAATCGTGATTTCCGACCCTATCAAAAATGTGGGAACGTATACTGTAACCTGCAAATTGGGTTATGAGATTTCTGCTCCGCTGACTGTTAAGATCGAGGAACTGTAAGAGAAAAGGAAAGGGGAGTAACCCTATGGATGAAGAACTCAAATCCCGTCAGCAGCCCCAGTCATTAGAGGCGGAGCAGGCTGTTCTGGGTTCCATTCTGATCGACAGCCGGTGCTTAAACGATGTGATCGGTATTGTCCGTCCGGAGGACTTCTATCTGAAGCAGAATCGGGAGATATACGAAACAGTCTATACCATGTTCAATTTCTCCCAATCTATTGACCCGGTCACGGTGCTGGATAAAATGCGGGAATTAGGCGTATACCACGATAATTCCCGGGATTACATTATGCAGCTGATGGATATTACCCCCACGGCTGCCAATGCCGTGCGTTATGCTGGAATTGTCCGGGATAAGGCAATGCTTCGCGGTCTGGCAGATGCCGGCACGGAGATTGCAGAAACGGTCTATGCCCAGGTTGGCACGCCGGCGGAGCTTCTTGAGAGTGCGGAAAAGAAGATTTTTGCACTGCGCAAGGGTGAGCGTGGCGATTCTCTGGAGCATATCGGTGTAACGCTTCATAAGGTTTTTGACCGTCTTGCGGTTTTAAGCCAGTCGGATTCAGCCTTTCCCGGAATGTCTACCGGCTTGAGCGATCTGGATCGGAAAATCAACGGCTTGAACAACTCCGATTTGATTTTGATTGCGGCCCGTCCTGCTATGGGTAAGTCTGCATTTTCCTTGAATCTGGGATTGAATGTAGCGAAGAAGTACCATAAGCCGGTTGCAATGTTCAATTTGGAAATGTCCCGCGAGCAGTTGGCAATGCGTCTGCTGTCCATTGAAAGCTTTGTGGACGGTCAGAAGATGCAAACCGGTAAGCTCTCCGATGAAGAGTGGACGAAGCTGGGTATGGCATCGTCCTCTCTGGCGCAGACGGATATCCGTATTGATGATAATCCTTCTGTAACGGTTGCGGAAATGAGCGCAAAACTGCGCCGTATTGATAATTTGGGTATGGTTATCATTGACTATTTGCAGCTGATGAACGGCTCCGGTTACGGAAAGGGCGGCGACAGCCGTGTGAACGTGGTCAGTGAGATATCCCGTTCGTTGAAGATTATGGCAAAAGACCTGAATGTTCCGGTGCTTTGCTTGAGCCAGCTCTCCCGTGGTCCGGAAAGCCGTACCGATAAGCGGCCTATGCTTTCGGACTTGCGTGAATCCGGTGCTATCGAGCAGGACGCCGACGTGGTGTTGATGCTCTACCGGGATGAATACTATAATGAAAATACGGAAGATAAGGGCGTTGTGGAATGCATCGTGGCCAAAAACCGTCACGGTGAAGTGGGCACAGTAAAGATGCAATGGGTGCCCCAGTATCAAACCTTTGCAGATCGGGAGTGGCGGCATGCTGAATAAGGTGTGCGCCTTCATCCGCCGGTATGACCAGATTCAGCCGGGAGATGAAGTGGTCTGTGCAGTATCCGGCGGCGCGGATTCCGTTGCGCTGCTTTGGGCGCTGTATCTATTGCAGGAAAAATTGGGTTTTTCTCTGTCTGCTGCTCATTTTAACCATGGCCTGCGTGGGGATGAATCCGATAGGGACCAAGCCTTTGTAGAGCAATTGTGCAGCCGATATGATATTCCTTTGCATATTGGCAGCGGAAACGTTCGGTCAGGGCAAAAAGGCCTGGAGGCGGCGGCACGGGAAGCAAGATATGCCTTTTTAGAGACCCTTCCCGGAAAAATTGCCACCGCCCATACTGCCGATGATAACAGCGAAACCGTGCTGATGCATATGATCCGGGGAACAGGGCTGAAAGGATTGGGCGGCATTTGTCCCGTTCGGGGCAGAATTATCCGTCCTATGCTAATGGTAACACGCCGTGAGGTTGTGGAATTTTTGCAGGAATACTGCCTGGACCATATTGAGGACAGCAGTAATGAAACCGATGCATTTTTGCGAAATCGCATCCGCCACCGGATTATGCCTCTTTTGCAGCAGGAAAATCCAAGCCTTGCGGAAAACCTTTCTCAAATGGCCCTTCGGCTGAGGCAGGATGAAGAAATTCTGCAATCTTTGAAGGGGCAGGATAATCCGGATGTGGACGCTCTGCGCCAGATGCCTGCTGCGGTGCAAGGCCGCTGCTTAGCAGGTTTTCTGCAAAAGTGCGGCGTAAAAGAACCGGAAGGGGAGCATATTGCGCTTTTGCAAAGTTTGGTCAATTCCGATAAACCTTCTGCAAGTGCGGATTTCCCCGGGGGAATTACCGTGCGCAGGCAATATAACAGGCTTGTAAAAGCAGAGAAACAAAACTCCTTACAGGAGCAAAAATTATCTTGCCCAGGCAGTTTGGAGATCCCGGAATTGGGGATTTGCATTCGCTGTGAAATGGGGCAGAAAGATGTCCTGCAATGGGATCGGTTTACAGTCTATCCCCAAGGGGAAGTGATTGTCAGAACCAGGAAGACCGGCGATGCGATTCGTCTGAAGGGCGGCAGAAAAACTCTGAAAGAATTGATGATCGACCGGAAAATTCCTGCCCATAAGCGCAGTAGCATTCCAGTGATTGCGGATGATGCCGGTGTGCTGGCAGTGTACGGATTGGGTGCCAACTTGGACCGTGTTTGCGGTGAAGGCATCCCATGGCAAATATGTTTTGAAGAAATAGAGAAAAGGACTATGCTATGAATCGTGATATTCAAAAAATCTTAATATCCCAGGAGCAGATACAGGCAAAAATATCCCAGCTTGCCCAGGAGGTATCCCGGGATTATGCCGGAAAGGACCCGGTTTTTATCGGTGTCATGAAGGGCGTTTTGGTATTTATGGGAGACTTTTTGCAAAAGGTTACCATACCCAGTGAAATGGATATTATGCGTATCGCTTCCTATGAAGGTACCGGTTCTACCGGTAATATCCGCCTCTTGGCAGATATCACAACGGATATTAAGGATCGCCACGTGGTGGTGCTGGAGGATATTTTTGATACAGGAAGATCTCTGGAGTACACTTGCCGTTATTTACAAAGCAAGGAACCGGCGTCGCTGAAAGTTGTAACGCTGCTGGATAAGCCGGAAAGAAGGCTTCCGTGGGTAACATTAAAAGCGGATTATACCGGCTTTGTAATTCCCAATGAATTTGTGGTTGGTTACGGTATGGATTATAATGAACACTACCGCAATTTGCCCTATGTGGGGATTTTGAAACCGGAAGTATATAAGTAACGAGGTAAAGTAAATTGAAATTTCGCAAAATTATTCCGATTATCCTTTATGCAGGATTGCTGATCGTGATGTTTATGTTCCTGCTGAATATGTTCAGCGGCAATGGAAGGATGATCAGTTATTCTCAGGCCGTAACCCAGATCCAGGAAAAGAATGTATCCTATCTGGAGATTGACGGCAATGTTTTGAAAATGCAGCTGGTGCAGCCTGTAGATGGCCGCAGTGAGCTGCAGCATAAGCTGGCAGATCCGGATGGCTTCTGGCAAACAATGCAGGATGAATTTGCTGCGCTGAAGCTGGAAGGCGTGCTGAAGGACTATACCTATACCCCCGGAAAAGCCTTTACTGCATTTGACTTGGTTCTTCCGTTGTTGATCGTGGGTCTGATTCTGCTGCTTGTTTCCGGACTTCTGGCAGGAAAAGCCAACAGCAATCATCCGCTCAATAACTTTGGTAAGGCCCGTGCAGGCCATGGTCAAAACGGTAAGAAGGTAACATTCCAGGATGTTGCAGGTATGGAAGAGGAGAAAAAGGAACTGCAGGAGGTTGTAGATTTTCTCTGTAACCCCGGTAAGTTCACAAAGATCGGTGCAACAATCCCCCATGGTATTTTGTTGTCCGGCCCTCCCGGTACCGGTAAAACCCTCCTTGCCCGTGCTGTGGCAGGTGAGGCCAATGTGATGTTCTTATCTATCTCCGGTTCGGATTTTATGGAGATGTATGTAGGCGTAGGTGCCAGCCGTGTCCGTGACTTGTTCGAGCAGGCTCGCAAAGTTGCCCCTGCAATTATCTTCATCGATGAAATTGATGCTGTGGGCCGTAAGCGTGGCGCAGGTTTGGGCGGCGGTCATGATGAACGTGAGCAAACGTTGAACCAACTTCTTGTTGAAATGGACGGCTTTTCCAAGACCGAGGGCGTCATTGTCCTGGCGGCAACCAACCGTCCCGATATTTTGGATCCTGCGCTGCTTCGCCCGGGCCGATTTGACCGTCAGATCTATGTAGGCGTGCCTGATGCCACCGAACGGGAAGCCATCCTGAAGGTTCACGCCAAGGGCAAATGTCTGGATGATTCTGTCAATCTGAAAACTGTAGCCTTGGCAACCGGCGGATTTACCGGTGCAGACCTGAGCAATCTTCTGAATGAGGCTGCCATCCTGGCAGCCCGGAACGACCGTCCTGCGCTGAATATGAACGATCTGAATGAGGCAATGATGAAGGTGCTGGCAGGTCCGGAAAAACGCAGCCGTGTCCGCTTGCAGAAGGATCTTCGGATCACTGCCATTCACGAAGCCGGTCATGCCGTCGCAATGTACAGCCTGCCTACCCATGATCCGGTGCATCAGATATCCATTATCCCCCGTGGACACGCCGCAGGCTTGACCTGGACCCGTCCTCAGGAGGAAAGCAGCCATTTGACCCGGAACGAGATGTATGAAAGAATCGTTGGTCTGCTTGGCGGCCGTGTGGCGGAGGAATTATTCTTAAAGGATATTTCCACCGGAGCATCCAATGATATTGATCGGGCATCCAAGCTTGCCCGGGATATGGTCGCCAGATACGGAATGAACAAGACCCTGGGAACAGTATCCTATATCGGCGGAGATGAACTGTTCATTGGCCGTGACTTCGAGCGAACCAAGAGCTATTCGGAAAAAGTGGCAGGAACGATCGATGATGAAGTGAAAGCATTGATGGACCGGGCCTATGAGCATTGCACGGAAATTCTGACCCGTGATAGTGAAAAAGTGCAAAAGGTCGTGGATTTTCTGTTGGAAAAGGAAACAATGTCTGGAAAGCAGTTTGTCCAGTGTATGAAGGGCGAAACGATTATGGAGGATTCTGCATCCAGCCTGTTTGATTCTTTTCACGAGAACGCAGAATCTGAATAAGGAAGTACCGTATGAAACCCTATGAAATAAAGGAGCAGTTGCTGTCTTGTTTTCCGTATCAGATCGAACTGCATGCCCATACCAGTCCTTGCAGCAGCTGTAGTGAATTTTTGCCCCACGAACTGGTGCAGGCCTATGCTGAGCGTGGATACCACGGTCTGACGGTTACCAATCATTTTGATCCCGGTAAGCTAAGTCTTGGAAAAGACGGTGCGGTCAATGCCCTGATGCGTGATTATTATGAAGCCGTCGAGGCGGGAGAAAAATACGGCATCCGTGTGTACCTGGGTGTGGAAGTGCGCTTTAGTGAGAATTATAATGACTATTTGATCTATGGTGTGGACGAGCCGCTGTTAGGTGACATTTACGATTATATCCCCGAAGGGGTAGAGGCATTTCGCCGTGAGGTAGTTATGCCAAATAGCGTATTTTTGCAAGCGCACCCGTTCCGCAATAATATGATTCTTTGTGATCCAAAGCTGCTTGACGGGATAGAGTGTATGAATCTTCATCCGGGTCATAATAGCAGGGTAGCCGTTGCTACCCAGTATGCATATGAAAACGATCTATGCATCAAAATTGCAGGCGGTGACTGCCACCATCCCGGACACCAGGCTTTAACCGCTATGCGAGTGGAGAAAATGCCAAAGGATTCCTTCGAACTTGCCGAGGCTCTCAAAACAAGAAACTATATCTTCCAAATCGGAAAAGGGTCTGTATGGATCCCATAAAATCAATGTAAGCTCCTGTTGTAGACATTATGAGGTAAATCAATGAATAAAATTTTTATTCCCGAAGGCTATCAGCCGATTTTGAACGAGTATGAAACCCAGCGTGCAATTGCATATATCAAGCAAACCTTCCAGGATGAGTTTTCCCAGGCGTTAAATTTAAAGCGTGTGTCTGCACCGCTGTTTGTCACGGAGGAATCCGGTCTGAATGATAACCTCAGCGGCGTAGAACGCCCTGTTTCCTTCGATGTTCCGGCGGTGGGGGAGGAAGTCCAGGTTGTCCATAGCTTGGCAAAATGGAAACGTCTTGCCCTGAGAAGGTATAATTTTGCTGTTGGCAATGGCTTGTACACCGATATGAACGCAATACGCCGGGATGAGAGGCTGGATAATATCCATTCCATCTATGTGGACCAATGGGACTGGGAAAAAATCATCACGGAGCACAATCGCAATTTGGATTATCTGAAGCTGATTGTAAAAGCGGTGGTGAATGCTATTTGCAATACCAATGACCGGCTCCACGTCCGTTTTCCCCAATTGCGGATCGATCTGAATCGGGATGTGGCGTTTATCACTACCCAGGAATTAGAGGATCTGTATCCGGATCTGACCGGTTCCCAGCGGGAAAATGCCTTTGTTCAGGAGCATCGAACTGCCTGCATTATGCAGATTGGCGGCAACCTTCGGTCCGGAAAACCCCACGATAGCCGAGCTCCGGACTATGATGATTGGCAGCTTAACTGTGATATTTTCTTTTGGGATGATGTACTGGGCAGAGCGCTGGAGATTTCCTCAATGGGTATCCGTGTGAATGCGGAATCCCTGGATCGTCAGCTGACTGCAGCAAATTGCGACCATCGCAGAAATCTGCCGTTTCATAAAATGCTGCTGAACAATGAACTGCCGCTGACCATTGGCGGCGGTATCGGTCAGTCCCGGCTGTGTATGCTGATGATGGGCTGTGCCCATATTGGCGAGGTGCAGTCGAGTATCTGGGATGCCAATACGGTTGCAGAATGTGAAAAAGCCGGCATTCGTTTGTTGTAATAAGAATGGACACATCGAGATGATGTGTCCATTGTTTTAATAGTAAAAGAATTTGTAAAAATTCGGGTAGGCATTGAAGAATTGTTGTAAATTGCTTCGGGTGTGTGTGCCCGGATCTTCAATGGTAAAGTTAGCGGCTGTCAGCGCACCGCCGGTAAAACCCTTGATCACAACCCAATGCTGTCCGCCTGCGGCGTTTTTTGCCCCAAGCAGAACAGGTTTTCCTTGCTGCAGCAGTTGGTAAATTTTTTCAAGATACCCCGTTTTATTGGTAACGACTGTATAATGACTGGGCCAGTATACACTGCCGCCGGATGTAAAGGTCAGCTGCTTTGCCATATCGTTGGGATAAATGATGTTCCCGGTGCGGTAGGATTCCATGATGGAAATTCCCGTGACAGCGCATCCAATTGTGCCAATGGTGCCGCCGGTCGTGCCGAGCGGGTAGGAGGACCACCTGCGGTCTGTCTGTTTCATACTGGGAACAGCCAGGGAAATAGGGGAGATTGCGCTTTGGTTATTGTTGCTTATACCGGGCAAGAACTGACTGCTTACATAGCCTAATTTGGTTCCGTGATATAAAATCCTGCTCCAGCCGTTTGCAGTGCTGCGAACCATCACGATATCCCCGTGGTTTACAGTGGCAATGCGGCTGTAGGAAGTTCCGGGTCCGGATCGGACATTGAGAACATTGCGGTCCGGTGTAACAACTTGTGCCGGCTTTCCTTCCACAGGTGTTATAAAGTCCGAATGGCAGTAGCCGTATTTGTTTTGTGCGTATTCCACCTTCCACCAGGCACCTGACTTGGAAATCAGCGTAACATAGCTGCCCTTTTTTAAAGATGTTAAAACGGTGCTGTTTGTGGAGGCATCTTTTCGGACATTTAAATTTCCACTGCCTGTGGTAACCGCGCCTACATAGGAATCTGTTTGTGCGGCAGATGCCGGAAATACCCATAAATTTGCAATCAGAATAAAAGATAACATAAAAATAAGTGCTTTTCTAATATTTATCACCTCAAAATCAATAGTTTGGCATATATGCAACGAGATTATACCATATTTTTAAGGAAAACAGAATACTCCAAATTATGTCAAAACCGCCTCCTGTTTTCGCAGAAGGCGGTTGTTGATTATTCTTTCTCGATTAGTTTGTCCAGCAATTTGTATCCCAAAGATAGGTAGTTTTCCGCCGCAGCGGCTTCTTGTTCGTTGAACTGCGCAATGCGTTTGGCTTGGCGGCGGCTGTCATAGAGAATATAGGGAACAGGGTCAGAGGTGTGGGTTCGCAGGCAAATAGGCGTGGGATGATCCGGCAGGATCATCAGCCGGTAGTCCTCTCCGGAGGCATCCATTTCCTTTCTGACGATAGAAATAACTTGGCTGTCAATATTTTCAATTGCACGAATCTTGTGCTGTGCATTGCCTTGATGACCCATTTCGTCGGGAGCTTCCACATGGATATAAACAAAATCCAGTCCATCCTGTAAAAGTGCGTTAACGGCAGCGTAAGCCTTGCCTTGATAGTTGGTTTCCAAAGAGCCATTTGCACCGGGAACGTCGATAACCTTCATACCAGCGCCGACTGCAATGCCCTTCAGAAGATCAACAGCAGAGATCATACCGCCCTTAAGACCGGTCTTTTCATAGAAGTTTTGCAGCTTCGGACGCACGCCTGCGCCCCAGAACCAAAGGGAGTTGGCTTTGTTTTTGCCTTCTTTTGCTCTTTGCAAGTTCAAAGGGTGGTTGTTCAGAATGTCAAAGCTCTTTATCATCATATCCCGGAACAGGGGATGGTTGGGAAGATATGCCCCGGCTTTGCAGCCCAAATGATCGTGGGGTGCCTCCATATCCAGAACCTGACCGTTTTTCCATACAGTGATATGTCGGTAGCTTGTGCCGGTGTAGAACTGAATATCCTCGGAATTAAATGCTTCACGAATGGCATCCATTAAAATGTCAGCATCCTCGGTGGAGATTTCACCGGCGCTGTGGTCAACGATGGTTTTATCTTCGTAAGCTTCATCTTCGGAAAGTGTCACAATATTGCAGCGAAATACCACATCGGTATCTTCCATATTCACGCCCACACTCAAGGCCTCCAGAGGAGAACGGCCGGAGTAGAAAATGGCAGGGTCATAACCCATAACGCCTAAATTTGCCACATCGCTGCCGGGCTTCATTCCTTCGGGAACAGTTTTCGCTGTGCCCATAACGCCCATACCGGCCAATTCATCCATATTCGGAGTTTTGGCGTACTGAAGGGTAGTCTGATTGCCCAATTCTTCCAGGGGATAGCCGGACATACCGTCAGCGAGAATGATGATGTATTTCATAGGGGTGTATCCTCCCAAAGCGAAAAATTCTTTTGTGTATCGTACCATTTTTTTGACTAAAAAGCAACCATAGTGTTTATAATCATAAAAAATTTGACAAATATATCCTGAATCGATATAATAAAGACAGCAATCCAACCCATTTTATCAGGAGGTAGAAATATGATTTGTAAAAACTGTAATACAGAGAATGTGGACAATGCTGTTTTTTGCAGCAATTGCGGCGCTAAAATGGAAGAAGAAGCACCCAAGGTCGTGCCCACACCTGTGGCCATTCCCGTTCCGCAGCCTGTTGTGCCCACGGTAAACAAAATCCCGGACGAGTACAAGCCCTTATCTCCCTGGGGATATATTGGATTGAGCATCCTGTACTGCATTCCCATTGTGGGTTTTGTTTTCCTGATGATTCACACCTTCAGCAGAGGAAATCTGAACCGCAGAAGCTATGCCCGTTCCTATTGGTGCGCAGCACTGATCGGCCTTATTATTGGTGTGATTTTTGCCGCAATTATTTTGATCGCCGCAGCATCCGGTGTGGCTGTCAGTGAAATCGCATCTTCGTACTATTATTAATAGTTACCCCCGGAGCGACTGATATGCTCCGGGGGTGAATTTATGCAAAATGCAGAAATAATTTACAAATCCATTGAGCCATAAAACCTGCGCCAATAAGAATTAATATTCCGTTATTGAGCCATTTGTTTTGAAACAGGCGGTAATCTTTGAAAAGGTAGGCAACCAAAACCGGCATGCTCCAAAACATAGGATGCATATGAAATGCTTCCTTAATATCGAAATGCAGAAAAGCTATGTAAGCCCGGGACATACCGCACCCGGGGCAGGGGATACTTGTCAGGTATTTGATAGGGCAGGGAACTTGAAAAAGCCAGAGCACGATAAGACATACGGCAAATATAAGACATATGATCAGTTTGTCCTTCAAATTGCTGATTTTCAAAACCCTCACCTCCGTCATTTGTTCCCTTATTATAACAAAAAATTAAAAAAATGCAATTAAAAAGCAGACCCGTCGGGTCTGCTTTTTAATTGTACGTACATGAATAGGAAGATTCATTAAGCGGGGATGCCCTTGGTGAAGGTACCCTTCTTAGCAGCGTACTCTTCGTCGCTCATCTTCAGAACTTCAATACCCAGGATGATACCTGTAACTACGTTAACCATAGCCAGAATACCGCAGGTAACAACACCCAGAACGATACGCAGAATACCGGTCTTGGTCTGACCCTGCATGAAGCAAGGAACGCCGTAGCTGTTGAAGAGAATGCACATAATGCCAAAGAGAATTCTGTTGTCCATAATTTCACCTCCTTGCAAAATATATAAATAGATGATATCGCATATTTGCCGAAAAGTCAAGTTTATTTGGCTTTATTGACGATGTGTGGAAAAAGAAAAAGGCAGAAGTAGAGCCTATTCAATCAATTATGCTGAATTTGAGCTTGCGTAACTTATTTTTTTCTGGAACATTTTTCTGCATCAATGGCAAGAACCAGCATGAGTGTATATAACGCATCCTTTGGGTCGTGAATGTCGATCACATAGGTATCTGTCCAGTTAAAGAGCTCTTTGGATACGGATGCGATGCTTTGACCGTGGGAATTTAGAATGGTGTAATCCCATTCCAGCCAGTCTCCGGCAACACGCCAGCCGTTATAGTCAATGTTGAATTTAGGCGCGAATAAGGAAAATTCCTTGCTGATGCATCCAGCATATTGATTTGCAATGTACATCTCAAATTTCGGGAGGAAGGTCAAAATCCGTTCCCGGATAAAACCAACTTCATTGCCGTATGCATCGTAAATGCGCAGCAGATGTCCCCAGGCAAGCTGCCCTTTGACAACAAACATAGTGTTTCCGGCTTCGTCATAAATGTCGTAGCTGTCAAACCAGGAAAAAAAGCGCTGTTTAAACAATAGTTTCATATTCTGCCGCCTCCTTTTTTTGATAATTCTATTATAATACTATTCTTATAAAATGTATAGTATGAAAATACAGCATAACCCAAATTTGGATTATGCTGTATTTGTAAAATCAGATATTCAAGGTTGCTGCTTTCTTCTTTGTAAGAAATTGAAAGATCAGAACGATGGCGACCAAACCGACACCGATGACATCGGTTACAGCACCGGGATAGATCAGCAGCAAACCGCCTGCGGCACTGAGAATCCGTTCGTACCACTTCATATTATGGAGGAAATATCCTTGCAAAGCGGCAGATACTGCGAAAATGCCAATGCAGGAAGTAATGCAGATCAACACAACTGCCATAGGTGTTGTGTTAACAAACAGCATTGCCGGATTCAGCGCAAATACATAAGGCACGATAAATGCGCCAATGGCCAGCTTTGTTGAGGTAAAAGCCGTTTTCATGGGATTGGCCTGGGCGATTGCAGCTCCTGCGTATGCTGCCAAGGCAACAGGGGGCGTGAGGTCTGCCACAATACCGAAATAGAACACGAAGAAGTGTGCCGCAATGGGCTCAACGCCCATCCGAATCAGAATGGGTGCGCAGGTGGCTGCCATGATGCAGTAGTTTGCGGTTGTGGGGACGCCCATACCCAAAACGATGCAGCACAGCATAGTCAGGAACAATGCAATAATAATTTGGTTGCCGGCAAGATTCACGATACCGTTGAGGATCATGGTAGCAAGACCGGTCATGGTGATGGTACCGGCAATGATACCGGCAACACCGCAGGCCGCAGCCACGGTAATCATGCCCTGACCGCCAGCTGCCAGTGCTTCCCAAATCCGCTTAGGTGTGATGCGATTTTCCTTGTTGAAAAGACCGACGATGATTACAGCGATAATGGAAATAGCGGCAGCAACCTGGATGGAGTTTTTGCTGGTACCCACAAGGTAAACCAGCAGAAGCAAAGGCAGAAGTAAATAGCTCTGCTTCAGCAGGGGCAGGAATCTGGGCAGTTCTTCTTTGGTAAGACCACGCAGACCCTCTCTCTTTGCCTCCAGATGGACGGCAATGAAAACGCCCAAAAAGTACAGTACAGCAGGCAAAATTGCACGAACAACGATATTGCCGTAGGGAACGCCAATGTTTTCAGCCATCAAGAATGCGGCTGCACCCATAATGGGGGGCATAATCTGTCCGCCGGTGGAGGCGGAGGCCTCTGCGGCAGCAGCAAATTCCGGCTTGTAGCCTGTCCGCTTCATAAGGGGAATGGTTACGGAACCGGAACCGACAGTGTTGGCAACGGAAGAACCGGAAACCATACCTTCCATCGCACTGACCACAACGGCAACCTTTGCAGGACCGCCGGAGAAACCGCCAACGATGGAATTGGAGATTTTAATGAAGAAATCGGCAATGCCGCTGCGCTCCAAAAATGCGCCGAAGATAATAAATACGACGATAAATTTAGAGCATACATTAACGGGTGTGGCAAAAATGCCGTTTTCCTTGCTGTAGAAAAGGCTCTTAACCAGAGAATTCAAACGGCGTAAGAAATCCGGATTGTTTAGACCCCAGATCAGGGCATAAGCAACCAGAACGCCGGCAATAATCAGAATGGGAAGGCCCACACTTCTGCGGCAGATCTCAGCCAGAGACAAAATGCCGATAATACCGATAATGATCTGATAGACTTCCAGACTTCTCTGGTTGATGATATCCAGAGCATTAAAGGTGAAATATAAAAATGAACCTGTACCCAGAATCATTAAAATCCAGTCATACCAAGGCAGACTGTTAACTTTTTGATATCCTTTTTTAATAGGGAAGACCAGATAGCCGATTAAAATAATAAATGCCATAAAGCTGCTCAGACGAACCTCGTCCATAGGGTTCAGAAACAGTGTTACGACGATGCAGAACAGGGAGAACAGAGCAAGAACGCTGGTCACAAGGATCTTGGGTACGCCCTCCCAGACACGGGTGTTGGATTCCCGGTCAAATTTTTTCATAACAGACTCAAGATCCATTGGTTCGTTGGTCTGTACAGTAGCTCTTTTCTTAAAAAGCGCCATATATACCTCCTAAGAATAAGGCTGCGACGAATGATTCGCCGCAGCCTGGAATTCATCCGATCAATTGGTTTCTACTTCGATACCCTTTTCCTGGAAGTACTTGGCAGCACCTGCGTGGAAAGGAGCGGTCATACCGTCGGTAGCATTTTCAAGGGTGAGTTCAGCGCCCTTTGCGTGCTCTTTGGTGATAGCTTCGATGTTGTCAAAAATGGCAGCGGTCAGATTGTAAACATCTTCTTCAGAAGCGTCGGCACTGACGATCATAGTTGCCTTAACGGTAACGGTCTTAACAGCTTCTGTCTGACCCTTGTAAGTCTCTGCAGGAATCTCATAAACGGTGTAGAAGGGGCAGTCTGCCATCAGCTTTTCAGCGATTTCACCGTCGATGGGAACCAGATAAGCGTTGGCAGCGGTAGCTAACTCGGTGATAGCAGGAGTGGGAGCGCCTGCAACGATGAAAGCAGCGTCGATCTTGCCGTCCTTCAAAGCGTCAGCGCTGTCGCCGAAGCTCTGATACTGTGCGTTGATATCATCAACAGTCAGACCGGCAGCAGCCAGAACGTCAACAGCGTTGAAGTAAACGCCGGAGCCGGGAGCGCCGATAGAAACGTTCTTACCCTTCAGATCGGCAACAGACTTAATGTTGGCATCCATTGTAACCAGCTGAACAGCTTCAGCATACAGACCGCCGATAACACGGAAGGACTGAATCTCGCCCTCTTCTTCAAAGGAACGCTCGCCTGCCCAGGCGTAAGCCATAACGTCGGATTGAACGGTAGCCAGCTGGTAGTCACCGAAGTCGATGCCGACGATGTTGGCCTTGGAGCCGTCGGTAGAAACGGGGTTAACAGCAATGCCGGCCTTGTCGGTCATGTACTTGCTCAAAACGCCGCCGTAGGCGTAATATGTACCGGACGGGCCACCGGTGCCCATCGTCATCTTGGAAGCGGATGCACCGCCACCACCGCAAGCGACCAAAGACAATGCCATAACCAGGCAAAGTACGAGAGAAATAATCTTTTTCATAATAAACCTCCATAAAAGATGTTTGGATAAAATGCATTATACACATTGCAAGGCGATATTGCAAGAGAAAAGTGATAAATATGCATAATTTTTTGGAAAAACTTCCACTGATCTGCTGTATGAAAGAAAAAATGCAGGATTTATGATATAAAAATGCATAGAAGAGGCTGGATTATTTGACTAAGGTGCTAATATCGTTTTGAAACCTTTTTTTGAGCTTTTTATATAAAACGATTGATGCGGCCACATCTGCACAGAAGATAAATTGTAAGATAATGATCCAAAGAATTTCTTTCGTTCGGAAAATATCCCGGCGTATTGCGTTCATAGCACCATCTCGTTAGTTGTATTACAAGTAACGGATATGAAAATCAATGTTGCCGGATGTAAATCCACGATTGCTTCTTGATTTTTGAGAAACAGGCTGTTATAATGACGACTGGAATACGGAGGAGTACTCAAGCTGGTCGAAGAGGCGTGACTCGAAATCTCGTAGGGCGTGAAAGCGTCGCAAGGGTTCGAATCCCTTCTCCTCCGCCATCTAAAGACACCATTGAAATCTGAACCCTCAAGTTCAGCCTCAATGGTGTTTTTATTATAAAACCCATTATTTATGCGGCTTTTCGAGGTCGCATTTTCTTTTTGTCAGCTGGACTGAAAACAGAAAAACTCAAATTCGGCAATTAGAAGATTGAAAAACAAACCTTTTCGAACCCATCAGTCTATCTGCACGTGTCTTATCAATCCGCTAATTTCAAGGCATATTCCTCTTCCTTCTGTTCGGGAGTCTTGTATTGCAGGTATAACGGCTAAAATATTGGGCGGTGATACGAAAAGCTGCATCACCGTCTAATCATTTACAAGTGTTTGATTATATTTTCGATTCGTTTAATTACCTCAACAAACACGTCATCACTTTGTCCTGTCGGATCAGGTAATCCCCAATTATCATCGAAGGCTCTGCCGATGAAGGGGCATCCCACATCGCACCCCATAGAGATAGCAACATCGGGGGATGGGATTTCATCAAAGGTTTTGCTGTACTGTGTCAGCTCCATATCAATGCCGTAGAGCTGTTTCATTAGCCTGACAGCATCCTGGTTAATCTGCGGTTTAGTTTCCGTTCCTGCTGAGTAAAAGTCAAACTCATCCCCACGTAGATATTTTCCGAGTGCTTCGGCAATCTGACTGCGGCAGGAATTGTGTACGCAAATAAAAGCTACTTTCTTCTTCATATTAGAACCCCAATTTGTGCAGGAGTTTTTCAATATCAGCCGCCTTTAACACTTTTCCCATAGACACAACGTTCTCGTTTACAACGAGAGCAGGCATACTCATAACGCCGTATTCCATAACCTTTGCCATATCGGTGATATATTCAACCTCAACGGAAAGTCCCATATTCTTTACTGCTTCTTTTGCGTACTCATACTGCTGATGGCAGGATGCACAGCCTGCACCTAACACCTTGATACAACAGATACCATCTACTGCTTCTCCGCAGCATTTGTTTACAATCTCCGTTGCTTCGCTTGTGGGACAACCGCAGTTGCAAGCACAAGCAGGAGTTTTCTTTTCATCGTTCTTCTTTCCAAAATTAAATAATGCCATAATGATACCTCCAAATATTTTTTATGATTAAAATGCGAGCCAAAACATATATAGACCAATGAGCAGGATCGCAGTCCCCATCGCTATTTTTAAAACCTTTGCGGCAGTCTTGTACCGTTCACTATTATTGATTTTCTGTACGAAGCCTACCGATGTTCCTGCTACCATTACAAGTGCGCCATGCCCGATAGAATACAGTAGCATCAGCAGGATACCCCAAAGCAGATTCCCTCCGCCTGCAACAATAGCAAGCAGAGCAATCAACACGGGTGTTGAGCAAGGCGAGGAAAACACACCACCCAAAACTCCGGCAATAAATGCACCGATATAACCACGCTTACGGCTTTTGGATAATAGGTTAGTTGAAGGAATAAAGTTGAATATCTCCCAAGTCTGCAACGCCATCAGTACCATAAGCACTCCGAGAAAGATATACCATACCTTCGATGATGTTCCCATCAGCTTTCCTGCCGAAGTAGCGATAAAGCCGAGCGTTACAAATGTAACCGCCGTACCGATGGAAAACACGGCAGAATAAGCGAAGGCTTTCTTTGTATTCTTCTCACCAACACCACCAACATATCCTACGATCAACGGAACGCTTGAAAGCGAGCAGGGTGTAACGGAAGTCAGAATCCCGGCAAGGAGAGCGAGCAACGGTGCAAGCCACATATTATTGCTAATGATTTCGGCTATCCGTGAGAGCCAAGCATCTATCATTTACTCCACTCCCATCTCTTTTAGGATTGCTCGCATTTGTTCTTCTGTCAGACCACCCTCATGAATGGTGAACCCATTGTAGAATTTGAAACCGCCGATTTGTTTTTTCAAAGACTCGCTTGGAATATAGGGCGTTCCGTCTGCATTAAAGAATACTTGCGTTGGAATAACCTGCACCGGAACATTGGCGGCGGCTTCGTAATACTTCCACACATCCACAAACTTAATGAATGCTTTGCCTTGCATTTCAGCATTCAGTGTTTTTAGTACGGGGGCCATCTGCTTACAAGGAATGCAAGAATCTGCACCGTAGTCTGCAATGATAGGCAGGCCATATTCGGAAAGTGCTGCAAAGTCAATTTGCTTAGTGGCATTAAGGCTGAAGTCAGCCCCTTTTAGATCATCGGGCAGTTCCGTTGTACCTTGCGAGATTGACGGATTTTCCGCAGGCTGTTTGGATACCGTCTTAATTATCCATATGCCGCCGATAATGGCAACGATCAAAACGGGAATGAGTATCCTTACCCATAATGCTGTTTTCTTTTCCATCTGCTTACCTCCTTTCAGATAATTAAAGGTTGAATAAGGTTAAAGAAGTAACCAACAAGAATAATTCCCACCGTACAAATTGTCACAAAGATACCGAGCAGTTTAGGCTTAACTGCCTTGCGGAGCATAATCATAGAAGGCAGGGATAGCGTTGTAACACCCATCATAAAGGACAGTACAACACCGAGCAACGCACCCTTTGCAAGCAGAGCTTCGGCAATCGGAATCGTACCGAAAATATCTGCATACATTGGAACGCCTGCAACGGTAGCAAGGATAACACCGAAGGGATTGTTGCCGCCAAGCACCTTCACGATAATATCCTCAGGAATCCAATTATGGATAATAGCGCCAATACCCACACCAACAAGCACATAAGGGAATACTTTTTTAGCGGTGGAAACAACCTGTTCCCAAGCATATTTTAAGCGGTCATTAAAATGAAGTTCTTCCTGCGGAACATCGAGTGAGCGACCATTGCGGATGTATTCTTCCACTTGATTTTCAAGGTGCAACTTCTCAATGAGTGTACCGCCGATCACGGCAATCACAAGACCGAGTACCACGTAGAGTAGAGCGACCTTCCAACCGAAAATGCTCATAAGTAGAACAAGGCTGCCGAGATCGACCATCGGGGAAGAAATAAGAAATGAGAATGTCACGCCAAGCGGCAATCCTGCACTTGTAAAGCCGATGAATAACGGAATAGATGAGCAGGAGCAGAATGGAGTTACCGTACCGAGCAAGGCTGCTACGATATTTGCTCCAACACCGTAAAATCTGCCGAGTATCTTTTTTGTTCTCTCCGGTGGGAAATAGCTTTGGATATACGAGATAATCAAAATCAGTACACCAAGTAGTACCATAATCTTGATTGTGTCGTAGATAAAGAATTGAACGCTGCCGCCGATTCTGCCTGTGGTATCTAAGCCACAAGCGTTCAATATTGTTCCAATGAGTCGATTAAGCCAACTCATTCCAAGGACTTCTGTTTGAAAGAAATCCCACGCTGTTTTTAATATTTGCATATAAAAATCCCCTTTGAAAGATAAACATATTCAAATGTATCTATATATAGGCCTTAAAGGAAGTCGTGCGGAAAAGATTTGACATTCTTTACTTTTCACAGCACGACTTGTCTTCGCATCCGCAATTTACGGAAGTGAGTTCCTTTAAGCAGTTTTCCGCAACCTTTGCTCCCTCACTTGAAATGGAATAGTGCATCCATTTGCCTTCCTTGCGACCAACTACTACACCGGAGTCACAAAGGATCTTCATATGGTGGGACAGCGTAGGCTGGGTAACATTGAGTTCCTCAAGCATTTTACACGCACACTTTTCGCCGCTTGTCAGCATCTTCAAAATGCGAATACGGTTTTCATCACAAAAAGCCTTGAAGATCAATGCCGTCTTTCTTTCGTCCACTCGAAACACCTCCCATAGACATTTATCTATGTATTATTATATGCAACACATAGATGTTTGTCAATAGGAAACGATAATTTTTTGCAGAAATGTCATCTTTGAAGGGCAATATCAATTTTATGTGAGAGTTCGAATTTATACGCAAAAATGCCGAAAATATCTTTTTTGTAGCCCATAGACAAGAATCGACAGGTTTCGGCCTGTCGATTTTTTATCCATTTGGATTATTTTTTTTGGTAAGTTCGCAAATCCTGGAAATTTGCGAGGTAATGATATCGTAATTTTCCCGGCAGTGTGGGCGCAGACAACCGGTGCAGTCCTTAAGCCCTTGCGAAGTGTAGGTGAAGTTACCGCCGCAGTTTTCTCCCAATGCGTACAGGGGGCAGTAGCAAAACAGGCAGCTGAAGCGTTCCGGATCTGCATTGGGGTGGCAAGGGAAATATTCGCAGTCTCTATTCTGAAAAAAATCATAATTAGCCATAGAAAAACCTCATTCGTTGTGCTAATATAAAAGGTAAATGTGCGAGGTGATTATAATGCGGGTGTTTGTGGATGCAGATGCCTGTCCTGTAGTGGATATAACAGTAAAATGCTGTCAAAAGGCAAAAGTGCCGTGCTTGCTGCTTTGCGATACCGCCCACGAAATTTATCGGGAGGGTGCGCAAACGCTGGTTTTCGATAAGGGTGCAGACAGCGTGGATTTTGCCCTGGTCAATCGTGTAACGGCTGGAGATGTTGTAATAACCCAGGACTATGGACTTGCCTCAATGTGCCTTGCTAAACAGGCAATTGTCCTGCATCAGGACGGCTGGCAGTATACTCAGGATAATATTGGTGCGCTCTTGTTTCAGCGCAGCGAGTCCCGGCGCTACCGGGCATCCGGCGGCAGAATCAAAGGCCCATCCAAAAGAACCGGGGAACAAAATGTCCAATTCACCCGGGCGTTGGAGAAGCTTCTTCAAACGGCATTCCAGGGATAAATATCCGGTGGCTCGATACAAAATTCCATAGCCTTGCCGGTCACCGGATGGGAAAATGCCAGTCGGTAGGACCAAAGTGCGATCTCACAGGGATCTTCCAGCAGAGAATATTTCCGGTCACCCACCAAGGGCATATCCCGTCCGGAAAACTGTGCCCGTATTTGATGGGTTCTGCCGGTAACCAGATCGATTCTGACCCGGCTCATATTCTGGGATTGACCCAGTACCCGGTAGTTTAAAATAGCCTCCTGAACACCCTTTCCGGGTTCCTGAACGATGTACGTTTTCCGTTCCTGTTTATTCCGCAGCAGCAGATCCGTCAATGTGCCGGAAGGTTGATCGGGACAGCCGTGGATCACGGCCAAATATTCCTTTTGAAATTGATCTTCCCGAATCTGACGGGATAACTCTGAAGCAGCCTGTGCAGATCTTGCCAGTACCATAAGACCGGATACGACACGATCCAGCCGATGGACGGTGCGAATATCTGCATTGGGATCACCCAATGCGGTGCGTACCAATTCCGGCATACCACCCGGTTCATCGGTGGAAAGAACACGGGCAGGTTTTATGCAAACGATGATATCTTGATCTTGATAAATAAAATCCACAGCAATTCACCTCATTTTATGATATGGTATCAAAAAACGTAATAATTTTCAACCTAATGTTTACAATGGCGATATTTTGCCCTATAATAATTCCCGTGGAGGGACTGATATGAAAAGATTTCTTTCGTTAATACTGGCTTTTGCGCTGATGATTTCTCTGCTCAGCGGTTGCTTTCTTATAGAGCCCTTCCGGCAGCATAAGATACTTTCGGATCTTCCGGATACGGATCCTCTGAACAGTACACCCCAGTCTGTGCACCAGGATACCGGCGAGGATGAGCCTGAGGGTATTCTCAGCTTTACACTGGATCAGGCAATGATCGACCGGTTCTATGAACTGTTGGCGGAATCAGAGAAGGTTGCCGTTGCCGGCAAAGACCTGGATGCGGCGCAGGATGCTGCGGACCGGCTGGACGAAGTGTATTCTCAGATTATGAACCAACGCCAGATCGCCTATATTTTATATTGTTCCGACCAATCCAGCCAAACCGGTAAAGAACGGTATTTAGATTGTGTGGAATTGCTTGCGGAAATGGAAACGGCGTATAATGCTATGTGCAAACGGGTTTACCAGTCTCATACGCCTCTTCGTAAAGCCTTGTTTGCCGATTGGACACAAAAAGAGATTGATATGCTCCTGGCATATAATGACGAGATTGCCCAGCTGGAAAAACGAAATTCTGAAATTGTATTGGAATACCGCGATTTGGAAGAGGACAATTGGGAAAAAAATATGGTCGTGCTGTATAATGAAACGGTCCGTAATAATAACCGGATTGCCCAGATTTACGGCTATGAAAATTACTATGCGTATGCCTATGATGTGGTATATCTGCGAGATTACGAAATGGATAGCATTGCCCGACTCCGCCAGTATACCTCTGTGTATTTATCCAATGTGATTATGGTGGCTGTGGCGCAGTTCAATGCATCTTATGAAAATCTGAGCTCTGAGCAGAAGTTATGGATATCCAACCTGCTGTACGATCCTTATAACAGCCTGGATTTTAACTATGTCCGGCTGTTCATCCAGGATATGCCCCAATCTTCTCAGAAGACTATGAACGAGATGTTTGAGAAGGAGCGGGCACTGTATACCGATTCTAAGAACGCTTTCCCAGGCGCATTCACAACCATGCTTGGCGATGAACCTTTCTGCTTCTTCGGGCCGGAGTACGCAGTAACGGATTCGGTGATCCACGAACTTGGACATTACTACGGTATATCCTATACGGATTATTGGGATCAGCCTATGGATCTGTCAGAAACCCAGTCTCAGGGCAACGAATGGATGTATATGTATTTTCTGCGAAAGTGCTCCGATCCCCAGATATACCAAGCGATGCTGGATTACAAAATGCTTACGGATATCAGTTATATTTTGGCTTTTGTTATGATCGATCAGTTTGAAGAGCAGGTCTATTCCCATCCAAATGCCGGAAATCTGACATTAAAAGAGTATGATGCCATTATGACCCAGGTTGCCCGGGACTACGGCGGAATTGAGATGATCAGCGGCTATGTTATGGATATTCAGGATTATTGGAAATCTGTGGTCCTGGAAAGTCCTGTTTATTATGTAAGCTACGGTGTATCCTCCCTGAGTGCCATCAATTTATTCACTATGGCAGAGCAGGATGAGGCGGCTGCAAAGGAAGCCTACCGCAAACTGATGGAAGAACCCCAGGAAGGGAAAGGCTTTTTGGGCAATATCACCTATGCCGGGCTTGAAGGACCCTTTGATGAAACGGTATACCGGAAAATTTACAGTTACTATATAAAATAACGCAGAAAAATCAAAAATAGTATTTGACAAATTAGGCAAAAGCCTATATAATATCAAAGCGTGATTGTTAGGAAGGGGGATACTATGCTGTTAGGGCTATCGAAAATCATTGACAGTCCCGGCGCATCCGTTCCTTTTTCCGTCAGTGTAGATCTGAGCGATCTTCTGTACGGCACCAGCTATCCTGTCTCTGAGCCGGTGCTGGCCAGCGGAACGGTTCGCAATACCGCCGGTGTCCTTGTGATGAAGGGTGAAATTTCCACTTGCATCCACGGCGTGTGTGACCGTTGCGCAGCTGACTTTTCCCGGGATGTGACCATTCCTCTGGATGTGGTTCTTGTTCGGGAGTTGGTAAATGAAGACAGCGAAGACGAAGATGTATTCCCCCTGGTGGAAGACAGCGCTGATTTGGAAGACATTGTCCGCACTGTGTTTGTGCTGAATGTGGATTCCAAGATGCTGTGTAAGCCTGATTGTAAGGGAATATGCTGCCGCTGTGGTCATAATCTGAATGATGGACCCTGCTCCTGTGAGAAGGAGCTTGACCCACGCTTTGCTGCTTTACGGCAGCTTCTCGAAAAATAAGTAAAAGAAATGCTGTTAAAGCAGTTTAATCAAGGAGGTGTCATCCATGGCTGTTCCTAAGTGTAAAGTGTCCAAGGCCCGTCGTGATAAGCGTCGTGGCGGCAACTGGAAGCTGTCTGCTCCCAGCGTAGCAGTTTGCTCCAAGTGCGGTGAGCCCGTTATGCCTCACAGAGCTTGCAAGTCCTGCGGCAACTACAATGGCCGTCAGGTTCTGGATGCCAAGGCTGACTAAGGCTGGAAGGATGCGAAAGCAAAGCGGAAGGTTATGCCTTCCGCTTTTTTTCGTATAATGTTAAGCTTGTGTAAATTCGTGAATTTTTCATTGATTTACTGGTAAAAATATGCAATAATAGGCCCAAAAGAGAGGAGAGGATATTTATGGCAAAGCCTCTTGTAGCAATTGTAGGACGGCCCAACGTTGGCAAGTCCATGCTTTTTAATAAACTGACCGGTCACCGTACTTCTATCGTGGAGGATACCCCCGGTGTTACCCGTGACCGGATTTATGGCGATTGTGAGTGGTGCGGCAGAACATTTTCTCTGGTAGATACCGGCGGTATCGAACCCAACACGGAAAATGATATGCTCAAATTCATGCGCCGCCAGGCAGAGATCGGCATCGAATTGGCTGATTGTATCGTAATGGTAACGGATGTCCGTTCCGGCGTAACGGCCGCCGATGCGGATGTGGCAACTATGCTGCGCAAGTCCGGCAAGCCTGTGGCGCTGGCTGTGAATAAGTGCGATTCCATCGGACCTGTAAACCTGGAGGTTTACGAGTTTTACGGATTGGGAATTGGCGATCTGTTCGAGGTATCTGCCCTCCATGGCCATGGTACCGGCGATTTGCTGGACTGGTGTCTGGATCAGTTTCCCGAGGAAGAGCCGGAGGAAGAGGAATCCGATATTATTAAGGTTGCCATTTTGGGTAAGCCCAATGTGGGAAAATCCAGCCTTCTGAACCGGATTCTGGGTGAAGAGCGTGTGATTGTGTCCAATGTGGCAGGTACTACCCGGGATGCCATCGACTCTGAATTTGAAAATGAAACCGGTAAATACTGCTTTATTGATACGGCAGGTATGCGCCGTAAGAGCAAGGTTGACGATATGATCGAGCGGTATTCCAATATGCGTACGATCAACGCCATTGAGCGCAGTGACGTCTGCCTGATCCTGGTGGATGCCAATGACGGGGTAACGGAGCAGGATACCAAAATTGCCGGTCTTGTCCACGAGGCAGGAAAAGCCGCCATTATTGTTGTCAATAAATGGGATGCGGTGGCTGATAAAGAAACCAACACTATGCGGGATAAAGAAAACGGTGTCCGCCAGGGTCTGAGCTATATGACCTATGCGCCCGTGGTGTTCATTTCCGCCCTTACCGGTTCTCGTGTGGATAAGCTTTTCCAGGTGATCCAGGATGTGCATAAGCAAAACACCAGCCGTATCACAACCGGTGCGCTTAATAGCGTTTTGGCAGATGCTACAGCCCGTGTGCAGCCTCCCACCGATAAGGGTCGCCGGCTGAAAATCTACTATATGACCCAGGCTGGCACAAAACCGCCCCATTTCGTTATCTTCTGTAATGATGCCCGGTTGTTCCATTTCTCCTATCAGAGATACCTGGAAAACCAGATCCGGGAAGTCTTTGGACTCCAGGGAACGCCGGTTCGAATCACCATTCGTCAAAAGGGTGACAAGGAGGAATAATCTATGCAATGGTTTCCCATTGTAGTCGGCGTATTGGTCAGCTATATGCTGGGCAATGTGAACGGTGCGGTGACGATCTCCGCATTGATGCAGGACGATGTTCGCAAGCACGGAAGCGGTAATGCGGGACTTACTAATTTTATCCGCAGCTACGGCACGGCAAAAGCCCTGCTGGTAGTGTGCATTGATGCGTTGAAGGCAGTCCTTGCCTGTTTGGTCACAGGCCTGCTCCTGGATCCTTACGATATGTATATGGAAGGCGTTATGATCGGCGGCGCGGCAGTGATTATAGGCCATGTTTTTCCGGCACTTTTGGGATTTCGGGGCGGAAAAGGAATCCTCAGCGGATTGTTTATTGCCCTTGTTGCTGATTGGCGGATCGCATTGTGCATCGTTGTGATTTTTTTTGCAGTTTATCTGATTACCCGTTATGTGTCTCTTAGTTCTGTGCTGGCAGCGACGGGATTTGCGGTAGGTTTCTGCATTTGGCATAATCAGGAGCCGGTTGTAATGATCTGCGGCATCATCATTCCTGCTTTGGCGATTTTTATGCACCGGAGCAACATTGTCAGACTTTGCACCGGCAAGGAAACAAAAACCAACCTCTTTAAAAAGGAAAAAAGCGTATGAAAGCAGCAGTGATAGGCAGCGGCGGCTGGGGCACTGCGTTGGCCATTGCCCTGCACCGCAACGGACACGATACCGTTCTGTGGTCCCATAACGCCGAAAAGGCAGAGCGGATGGCTTGCAGCAGGGAAAACCCCTTGCTGCCCGGCATCCGATTGCCTGATGGCTTAATGGTTACCGGTGATGACCGGTGTGTGGAGGGACGAAGCCTGGTGGTAATAGCCAGTCCCTCTGTGCATATCCGCTCCGTTTGCAATCGAATTGCACCCTGGTTATCGCCTGATGCGGTTATGGTGTCGGTAACCAAGGGTATAGAACCGGAAACATTTTTAAGAATGAGCCAGATTGTGGAGGAAGAAACCAACCGCCCTGTGGTTGCCTTGACAGGACCCAGCCATGCTGAAGAAGTGGCGCGGGGGATTCCTACCGGATGTTTGGCGGCGTGCGCCGATAAGGCGCTGGCGGAATTGGTGCAGGATGTATTTATGTCCGATACCTTCCGCATTTATACCAGCCCCGATGTGGTGGGCGCAGAATTAGGCGGCGCGACAAAAAATGTGATTGCTATCTGTGCCGGTGCTATAGACGGACTGGGATATGGGGATAATACATTGGCGATGCTGATGACAAGAGGACTCACGGAAATTGCCAGGTTGGGTATGGCAATGGGAGCCAATAAGGATACCTTTGCCGGACTTGCCGGTATTGGTGACCTGATTGTAACCTGTACCTCCAAGCATTCCAGAAACCGCCGTGCCGGCGTGTACCTGGGGCAGGGGATGGATACCCAGCAAGCGCTCAATACAGTAGGCGCGGCAGTAGAAGGCTACTACGCTGCTGCTTCCGTTCGTGCACTGGCCCGGAAGACCGGCGTGGAGATGCCAATCGTGGAGGCGGCATATCAAGTGCTGTATACGGATATTACTGCCGAGCAGGCAGTAAATGCCCTGCTTCAACGTCAGCGCCGACCGGAATCGGAAGATGCCGGCTGGGCATAAGCTATCCCCATTTATGAGCAAAAAAGATACGCAGGCTCATAATGGGTCTGCGTATTTTTGAAAGGATGATCGTATGCTTGAATTAAAAAACATTCATAAAACCTATGCTTCCGGGAATAACGAGGTTCGTGCCCTTCGTGGGGTGGATTTGCAGTTTCGGAAAAATGAATTTGTAGCCATTTTAGGACCGTCCGGTTGCGGTAAGACCACGATGCTCAACATCATTGGCGGACTGGACCAGTATACCCACGGCGATCTTTTGATCAAGGGCGTATCCACCAAGAACTATGGCGACCGGGAGTGGGATAGCTACCGCAACCATTCTGTGGGTTTTGTGTTCCAAAGCTATAACCTGATTCCTCACCAGTCTGTCCTTGCCAATGTGGAGATTGCCCTTTCTTTGTCTGGTGTGCCCCGGAAGGAACGCCGTGAGCGGGCAAGAAAAGCGTTGGAGCAGGTGGGGCTGGGTGATCAGCTGCGGAAAAAGCCTAGTGAGATGTCCGGCGGACAGATGCAGCGTGTTGCCATTGCCCGTGCACTGGTGAATAATCCGGATATTATTTTGGCAGACGAGCCCACAGGTGCATTGGATACAGAAACCAGCGTGCAGGTTATGGAGATTCTCAAGGAAATTTCCAAGGAGCGGCTGGTGGTTATGGTTACCCATAATCCGGAATTGGCAGAAGCCTATGCCACCCGGATTATCCGAATGATCGATGGCAAGATCACTGATGATTCTATGCCTTTGAGCCAGGAGGAATTGGTAGACCTCAACAGGAAAAGCCCGGCGACATTGAAAGAGGAACGCAAACCCTCTATGTCTATGCTCACTTCCTTTAGCCTGTCGCTGCAGAATCTGATAACTAAGAAAGGTCGCACGATTCTGACGTCTTTTGCCGGTTCTATTGGTATTATTGGTATAGCTTTGATCTATGCAGTTTCCTATGGCTTTAATGCTTATATAGATACGGTGCAGCAAGATACCCTGTCATCTTATCCGCTGACACTGCAGGCATCCACGGTGGATATCCAAACGATTATGCAGGCCTTTATGGGAACAGATACTGAGCAGGAGGCCCACGAGCTTGACGGTGTGTACTCCCAGTCTGTGATGTTTGATATGTTCAATGCTATGAATGATATCGAATCCACAGAAAATGATCTGAATGCATTCAAGGAAAAAGTAGAAAAAGAACTGGAAAACCCCGAAAGTCAGCTTTCCTTGGCAATGTCCGGCGTTCAGTACACCTATAATTTTGATCTGACGGTCTATACCCAGTCTGTAGATGGAAAGATCATTCTTTCGGATACGGAAAAGCTTCTGGTAGAAGCTATGGATAAAAATATGAATACCGGTATGGCGTCCATGATGGAAATGTCAGATCAAATGAACGCATCTATGGGTATGTCGTCTATGAGCTCGTCGGGTATGGTTCTGTGGAACGAGATGCTTTCTGCCAAGGATGGTTCGCCCATCAATCCGCTGCTGTATGAGCAGTATGACTTGGTAACCGGAAGCTGGCCCAATAGTTACGATGAAATCGTGATCGTCGTGGATAAAAACTACGAGATCGATGATCTGACATTGTTTGCGCTGGGTCTTAAGCCTCAGTCGGAAATGGATGCTATGTTCGAGGCGGTGAAAAACGGCACCGACATTGAAATCAAACAGCAAAAATGGTCCTTCCAGGAAATTATGGATTTAGAGTTCCGGGCTGTTCTGAATAGCCAGTGCTTCGTTTACGATGAGGCGCTTGGGCTGTTTTCCGACCTGCGTGAAACAGATGCCGGTTTGCGGTATCTGTACGATAATGGAATAAAACTGCGTGTGTCGGGCATTATTACCCCCAATCAAAACACATCTTCCCATATGCTTACGGGCAGCATTGGCTACACGAAGGACCTGACGGAATATGTGATAACCCAGTCCCGTCAATCCGAGGCTGTGGCATCTCAGTTGGAAAATCCCAATACAGATATTTTCACAGGTCTGCCCTTCCGGGATGAAGGCACTATGGCAGCGGAAGATAAGGCGGAAAAATTCCGCAGCTATGTTGCCCAATTGGGAGTTGAGGAAAAGGCAAAAGCCTATATTACCATTCAAGGCATACCGACTCAGGAGGCATTGGATGCCGCAGTTGCCAATGCCTTGGCAGCTGCTGACCGGGAAATGATGGAAAATATGGTTTTGCAGGCTATTATGCAGCAAATGGCGGGCGATCCTTCCCAAATCCAGGAATATGTGGAAAATATGGAAGATGCCGAGCTGCAGGAGATTTTCGGTCAGTTGATCGTTGCCCAGGAAACTGCCAAAACAGCAGCCATTGCCCAGCAGCAATTTGGAATGTTGCCGGCGGATCAGGTTGCGGCTATGCTGGATGGGGATATGGAAAACTATACTATCGAGCAGTGCGCAGCTTATTATGACGCGGTTCTGGAGTTTGCGGAAACCACCTACGACGGAAATTTGAAAACATTGGGCTATGTGGATCTGGAATACCCCGCAACTATGAACTTGTATGCATCTTCTTTTGAAAATAAGGATATCATCGAAGAATTCATTGCCGATTATAATGCCCAGGTGGAAGAATTAAAGCAGATCCGCTATGTGGATTGGTTGGGAATCATCCTTTCCGGTATGACCAAAATTCTGAATGTGATCACCTATGTTCTGATCGGTTTTGTTACCATTTCTCTGATTGTTTCTTCCATTATGATCGGCGTGATCACGCTGATCTCTGTGCAGGAGAGAACAAAGGAAATTGGTATTCTCCGGGCCATTGGCGCATCCAAGGGTAATGTTTCCAGTATGTTCAATGCAGAAACGGTGATCATCGGCTTTATTTCCGGCGCTTTGGGCGTGGTCACCAGTTATATCCTGTGCATTCCCATCAATATCGTTGTAAAATGGCTGACAGACCTGTCTTATCTGCGGGCGCAGCTGCCGATATCTGTGGCTCTGATTTTGGTTGCAGTTAGTGTAGTTCTGACCTTAATTGCAGGTATCATTCCCTCACGCAGCGCAGCGAAAAAAGACCCGGTCGTAGCTCTGCGTACAGAATGATTTTTTGTATAGACGGTGAGACTGCTTGAAGAATAAGAAAGTAAAAATATTGGTTGTATGTTTCGTCCTTGCCATAGCGGGATGGCTGTTTGCTGTTGCTGCAGGAATCGTAAGCTACGGCAAGATCGATGAAAAATGTTCCTGCGATGCAGCCATTGTATTGGGAGCTGCAACGGCAGACGGCGTGGTATCCCCGGTATACAGGGAACGAATCAACCATGGAATCTGGCTTTATGAAAATGGCTATGTAGATTATTTGATTTTAACCGGTGGTACAGGGGATGGAAACACAACATCCGATGCATTGGCTGCAAAGAATTATGCAATAGATATGGGGATTCCTGCTCATAATATCTTTATTGAAGAACAATCCACCATAACAGAGGAAAATCTTCAAAATGCCAAAAAGATTATGGATGAAAACGCTCTGGAAACTGCTATTATCGTTAGCGACCCATTGCATATGAAAAGGGCAATGCTGATGGCGAAAGACTACGGGATCACAGCCTATGCTTCGCCCACTACTACCAGTATGTATAAAAGCCTCAAAACGAAAATTCCTTTTTTACTCAGAGAAGAGTTTTTCTATATTGGCTATAGAATCGTTAGAATCTTTCGATAAAGAAAATGGACTGTTGCTTTGAAGTGAACCCCAAAGTTTAGACAAAAATTTAATATTAACTTGCTTGTGAATGAGTTCGGTATTGCACCGGACTCATTCCTTTTAATTTTATAGATATTCGGTCGTTGTTATAATAATAGATGTAATCATCCAGAGCTT
>JAZRLK010000025.1:0-4962 GCA_045646805.1 Faecousia sp. | reverse complement strand
C
The DNA here is from genome assembly GCA_045646805.1 of Faecousia sp. GTDB lineage: Bacteria > Bacillota > Clostridia > Oscillospirales > Oscillospiraceae > Faecousia. Next base: position 4,961 of record JAZRLK010000025.1, on the reverse strand, counting down.
TATACCCATTGCTTATATTTTAAATTATTAAATTGTGACCTCGAGCCCGAAGGTCGCTTCGAGAAAAAGTGAAGAATGGAATCCGGTATGCAGGGATCATTCCCTGTTGTCTAAATATGAATGAGCTTGAAGACGCAGTTATTATGCGGATTCAGGCTCTTTTTATGAAAGAAAAACCGTCTTGGAATTTGGTGATGTACAGCATTTTGCAGGTTGTGGATGCATTCTACGCCGCTTTGCAGATTCGCTGCACCGCACACAATCTGCGGATTGCCGAAGTTACCGAATACAAGATTCCATATCAGAAAGGCCCGACTTTTTCTTTCGATGTGTATTGCTGTACACATTGAGTAGGCTGGCGCAGCCAGCGTCAGTCTGAAAAAGTCAAAAGTTAGAGACGCTTGTATTTTGCCCATTAGGGCGAAATGCAGGCGTATTTGCGTTCTAATGAATGGTCGTGTCTTCGGACACAGTAAGTTATCTGTCTTTCGGACTGCAGCAACAGTCCACCCTCCGTATTGGCAGAACGGAGGTTCGTATCCGTAAGATCTGACTGTCACAGATCGGTTCCTTGTTCCGGCGAACGCAAAAGCCGGTTCGGCAGCAAGGAGTCCTCACACTTCCCGATCCTTTGCCGAGGGGATCACAGGACACGCGCAGCATAGGCAAAGGGAAGCCGAACCCCATCGGTTTACAAGGGCTGGATTCCCCCAATATTGCGAAAAATCCCTTGATAATACAAAAAAGTATTGTCTGCGTGATTTTTCTTATCTTTGGAAAATCCAGCTCCTTGAAAACTGCGAGCATCTCTCAGATGAAGATTTTGGAGAGATTTTTTATGCGGACGATGCAGCCTTGCTAACGCAAGGCAAAGAGGACAAATGAAAAAGCACCCAAAAGATCAGCTGAGAGACGATTGGGTTCGACTACCCTTTGCCTCCTGCAGCCGAGTTTAGCGGTTTGTGTCCGCCGCCGTCATCACGACAGGAAGTCTTCTTCCCACGCGGCATCGTACTAACCCAGACAATTTCACAAAAGAGACAGACGCATCAATGCATTGTTGCTATATCGTCAAAGTCTCTGTCCCACAACGGTTTTCGGATTTTATGCATTTTTTGATTTCTATGGAAACCAAGTGGAAACCGCTGAATTTGCCAATGGGGATAGTATACACTTTTCAAAAATCTACTATATCGAAAGGAATATTCCACCATGAAAAAACAAAGTCTATATTTCAGTTTAGAAGCCCAGTTGAATAAGCTGGCACGACACAACCGTCAAGGCAGCTATCGCACCAAGGAACGGTACTATATGGCGATGAAACGATTCTGTCATTTCCTTGCCGACGAATACCATCTGCAAAAGCTGTCTAACATCAGTGGAAAGCATCTTGTTGCCTATGTTTTATGGATGCAGGAAAAGGGATTGTCCGCCAGCACCATTAAAACCGACTTAGCGGCGATCCGTTTTTTCCACGACAAAATCAGTAATCCCAAATACACATTGCCTACCAACGCAGAGCTTGGCGTAGAACTGGAACGGCGTCGTTTTGGGGATCAGGATCGCACTTGGAGCGTTTCGGAATTTAATCGTATGTTAGGCAAGGCATTGAATCGACCGGACTACATTCTTGCCCTCTACTTAGCCCGTTATGCAGGTTTCCGTATCCACGAATGTATGCGCATTGACACCGCCATTGCCCGGCAAGCCATCCAGGAACACGCCATCACCATCAAGGGTAAGGGCGGCAAAATCCGCACTGTACCCATTAACCAGCAGATTATCTCTGCCTTAGACAAGTGCCTGGAAACAACGCCCCAAGGGAGCAAGCTGTTGGTGCCGGATGGTGTGCCTACCGACAAAGCTATTAACCAACTGCAGCAATTTATTCTGCGGAATCGTGAGGCTGTGCAGGATCCGGATTCCGATCGTCCCCTAACCTTCCACGGACTCCGGCACACCTATGCTGCAGAAAAATACCGCCAACTGATTGCTGACGGCTTTTCGGAATTAGATGCCCACCTAACCGTATCCCGGTTGCTGGGCCACGAACGAGCAGATGTAACCAACATCTACCTCGCCTCTGTGAAACAGGAAGGGGGTGATGCGGTATGAAGCCTCGTTATACCTCTTTGGATCAACTGCCCATCACCCTCTGTGCAGATGAGGTGGCGCAAGTGCTGGGAATCTCTCGTGCCAATGCCTACACACTGATGCATTCCCAAGACTTCCCCACGATTAGAATTGGCAAGCGTATGGTCGTTCCCAAGGACAAGCTGATCGCCTGGATGGACGAACAATCGACAAAATAATTTTACATTCTACAAACTATCATTTTTGCAATAGCCATGGTACAATACGAGTGACGAGACACCGTGTTTGCCAGCTAAGAAAGGAGAATAATTTGGCAAAACGACGGGCAAATGGTGAAGGTTCTCTTTACCAGCGATATGACGGACTTTGGATCTGTCAAATTATGGTCGGGTTTAAGCCCGACGGTACCCGGGATATTCACACATTCACGGGTAGAACACAAAAGGAGGTCATCCGCAAACGGGATGATTTCAAAAGAAAGCGGGATTGGGGTCTGCTTACCGGGCAGGATCTTTGCTTTGCCGAGTGGGCTGATATCTGGTTTGAAAACCACAAGGACAACGTCAAGCCCACCACCCAGGAGAGCTATCGATATACGCTGCGGATTCTAAAGGATCATTTTAATCGGCGGATGATATCGGAGATCAAGGCAATGGATATTGAGCAGTTTTTACGGAAGCTCCGCAAGGAGGGTGCTTCTGATTCTGCACTGGCGAAATGCCGGGGTATGCTGTATCAGATCTTCAACAAGGCAGCTGCCAACGATATTATTCTGAAAAATCCGGTAGCATTTGCGGACAAGATGCGAAAACGAGAGCCAAAGCGAAAAGAAGCCTTTACAGCAGATGAAATGCGGATTCTGTTCCGGGAGCTTCCGGACAATCAAATCGGCTGGAGTATTCGACTGCTGCTTTGTACCGGAATGCGGACGCAGGAGCTTTTGGGCTTAGAACCAAGACACATTGCCGAAGATGGTTCCTCCATTAACATTGCTCAGGCAGTGGTGATGGTGAAAGGTACGGCGACCATTGGTACACCCAAGTCCTACGATAGCTACCGGACAATCCCCGTACCGGAGATGGCACAATACTGCGCCCGAAACCTGCGGAACACGGAGAAGAAGTTTATTTGGGAAAGTGGCAGGCAGGATCAGCCCTGCAATCCCTCCCACTTCCGAAACCAGTTCAAAAAGGCGTTGGAGCAAATTGATGGTGTCCGTGTACTGACGCCACATTGCTGTCGGCATACCTTTGTCTCCCAGATGCAAGCGTTGGGTGTGGACATCGAGACCATCCAAAATATTGTGGGTCATGCGGATATTGATATGACAAAGCATTATCTTCACGTGCAAGAGCCGAAAAGATTGGAAGCTGCGCAAAGATTTAGCGAAGCCTTTTCCAAGAAGGGCCGGGGAACCCACGGAAACATATTGGACTATGTAAAATCATCTTAGGCAAAGGGAGCTCGAACCCCAACAGGTTTTCAGAGGACTGCATTTCCCAATTCGGCAGAAAAACCCTTGATAATACACCCAGTATTGTCTGCGTGTTTTTCTTTGCCTTGAAAAATACAGACCACTGAAAACTGCGAAGCACCCCTCAGCTTGAAATTTTTGGATGATTTTTGGTGCAGATGACGCAGCCTTGCTGACGCAAGGCAAGGAAGATAAGGCAAAAAGCAGCAAAAAGGGCTGCTGAGGGGCTATTGTGGTTCGGGCCCCCTTTGCCTTATTCAATACTAACTCAAGATGAAAAGTAGCTGGCAAATCCGGTGTATCGACCGGGTTCTGAGAAGCCGGCATTTTGAGGTAAAACCGCCACTTTAGCAAAGAAAAAGTCCTGAAAACCATTGGTTTTCAGGACTCGGTGGTGGAGATAAGCGGGATCGAACCGCTGACCTCTTGAATGCCATGGCTCGGGCGCTACATCTCAGCTGATTTTTCTTGTTTAAATACATCTCATTTCATCCCATTTCGTATACTTTTTCATATCATTTTGTTTTTCTGGTTACACCTCGTCTGTCCTGTTTCGTGTAAAACTCGTGTTGCCGAAGTTGCGCAGAACCCCCGAGTTGCGCGGGGTTGCGCGACTTCTGAAACAGAAAGGTTGTAACATCATGAAGTACATTTCGGTAAAAGAAGCAGCCGAAAAATGGGGTGTCTCACAAACCATGGTACGTAGGTATTGCGGTCAAGACCGCATTCCCCATGCTATGTGCCAAAATGGGACTTGGTTAATACCTAGCACAGCCAAAAAACCAGATAAATCTGGGCCTATACTCCCTTCCAGGGATCTGCTTCCCCTTGCCAGGAAGCTGGTTCGGCAAAAGAAAAAGAAAAACTATCACGGACTATATGATTATGTCCAAATCGATCTCACCTACTCTTCCTCCCGTATGGCAAGTAACCGATTGACACGCCTACAGGTGGAAACGATATTCCGAAAAGGAAAAGTTCGCGAATCCTTCGAACCCATGAAGGTATCCGACTTAGTTGAGGTGATGAACCACTGTGTCTGCATCGATTATATTATAGACCATGTTACCGAGCCGCTGACACAGAAGTTCATTCAGCAATTACATTATCTTCTTATGTTTGGAACTGTTGATCACCGCCAAAAGCGTGTGACTCCGGGCGTGTACCGCACGACGGATGCGAATAAACGTACTCGTGCAGTACCCCCTCCCGGAAAGATCAATTCGATGATGAATCTTTTGCTTAACCATTATGAAGGACTGTATGAGATTGGCAGAACGGAAATCCTTGATTTCCATGTTCAGTTTGAAAAGACGGTTCCCTTCGAGGACGGTAATGGTCGTATTGGCAGACTGATTATGTTTAAAGAATGCCTGCGACATGGTGTTATGCA
>JAZRLK010000024.1:0-2297 GCA_045646805.1 Faecousia sp. | reverse complement strand
CGGACACCACGCCCACCATCTCGTGGCCCACAGTGATCCCGGGAACGGCGCGCGGCACAGAGCCGTGCTTGATGTGCAGATCGCTGGAACAGATGGAACTGAGCGTCACCATCACAATGGCATCCCGCTCGTCCAAAAGATCGGGCTTGGGCTTGTCCATCAGGGCGAATTTTCCGTGTTCAATGTAGGTCAGAGCTTTCATGGGGAACACCTCCAAGTTGTTTGGGACTATTATAGCGCAGGAATGGCACTGATGCAAATGAAAGTCCCTGAATTGGTTGTAACAAACGATTTGTAAATCCTGTTGCCTGTGGTATAATTGGGGTCAAAGGCAGGTGAGCTTCCATGAAAACCTATACGACGGCGGATGTGGCGAAAATCATTGGCATCCATCCGAACACCGTACGATTGTATGAGCAGTGGGGGCTGATCCCACTGGCAGAGCGGAAGGCCAACGGCTACCGGGTGTTTACGGATCAGCATATCGAACAGCTGCGGCTGGCCCGGATCGCCTTTCAGATAGAGGTACTTCAAAACGGCCTGCGAAGGAAGGCTGTGGAGACCGTCAGGCTCGCTGCAACGGGAGATTTTGATGGGGCCATGATGCTTGCCGGATATTCCGGCAATCCCAATTTGGAGATGAGATAAATGGGAAAGAAATTATCAGAAATGACCTTGGAAGAATTGTGGCAGTTGTTTCCGATCGTTTTGACAGCACATCAGGAACGTTGGAAAAAATGGTATTTAGAGGAAGAAACTCTTCTGAAAAATGCTGTTTCGAAAATGTACAGAATAAGCCATATCGGAAGTACAGCGATCGCTGTAATATGGGCAAAGCCAATTATTGATATTCTTGTAGAAATTCCAAGGGAAAGCGATCTGTTTGATTATAAAGATTTGATTATCAACAATGGCTATATTTGTATGTCACAAAATGAGAAAGGCTTATCTTTCAATAAAGGGTATACAGAGAACGGTTTTGCCGAGCGAGTGTTCCATTTGCATTTGAGATATGCAGGCGATCACGATGAATTGTACTTTAGGGATTACCTCATTGAGCATCCGGATGTTGCAAAGATCTACGAGAAATTGAAATTGGGACTGTGGAAAGAATACGAACATAACAGAGACGGATATACAAATGCCAAAACCGAATTCGTGCAAAAATACACCGAAAAAGCAAAACGGACATACGGCAACCGATATTAACAAATTCCAACTTGAATTTGGAGGTATCATGCTTATGATGTATCATGCCAAAGAATTAAAACTAAATCTTCAGGATATGCAGCTTGATTATATTACATTCGGCAACGGAACGAAGCCACTGGTGATGATACAGGGGCTTAATACACGCGGAATAAAAGGCGCTGCGTTGTCTCTTGCCTATATGTACCGCATTTTTGCAAAGGATTACAAGGTTTATTTGTTTGACAGAAGACCGGTCGTTCAAGAAGGTATTACCGTAAGAGATCTGGCTTTGGACATTGCCATGGCGATGGATCTATTAGGCATCACAAGTGCGGATGTATTTGGTGTATCGCAAGGAGGTATGATCGCACAATACCTTGCAATTGACAGGCCCGATTTGGTGAAGAAACTGGTTCTTGCCGTAACGCTCTCACGAATTAATGATACCGTAAAGCAGGTTGTCAGCAACTGGATCGAAATGACAGAATTGGGCGCTATGAAGGCGCTTGTTGCAGATATGGCTGAAAAAATGTATTCTGAGGCCTATGTAAGAAGGTATCGTCCGTTCATGCCGCTGTTGACGGTTCTGCAAAAGCCCAGGGATGTGGAGCGGTTTGTGATCCTGGCAAAAGCCTGCCTGACTTGCGATACATATGAAGTTCTGGACAAGATCAAATGCCCTGTGCTTGTCTTAGGCGGCAGACAGGATCAAGTCGTTACCGGTGCGGCTTCCGAGGAAATCGCGGAGAAGATCGGATGTAAAATACATATGTATGATGGTTTGGGACACGCAGCCTATGAAGAGGCTAAGGACTTTAATCAAATCGTATATGAATTCTTGATTGGGTAGAGAGATTCCAACGCAGTGAAAAAGGGCGGCTTCCCCACGGAAGTCGCCCAACATAATTATCATACCATATTGGAATCCCCTTGTAAATCCACGCTTTCTCCAAGATTTCGTGCATTTCTTTATGGAACATCCCATCTTGAAAAATGGCATTCCCGGCTGTATCATAAAGATACAAAAAAGGAGTGAGTCCAATGTACTAAGCAAACTCCCAATCAACAAAATCTGTAGAAAGTAAGAGGTTACGAAAATGAGTGAT
>JAZRLK010000023.1:0-54480 GCA_045646805.1 Faecousia sp. | reverse complement strand
AGAGCCTGCATTGAAATTCAGACTGTACCAGGTATCGCCGTCGTGGAACTCATTCAGGTCAACACGGATGTCCAGATCTGTAGCGGCATCGAAGTTAGCCCAGTAACGGTCCCACTGGCCGCCGTTAGTATAGTTGGTATTATTATCAGAAGCAGCCTGTGCATTGGCGGTAAATACCAGGTGGGTATAACCCTCATTCCACAGAGACTTCAGATAGTCAGCCTTCAGGCTGGAATTGGCAGGAACGGTCAGTACATTGCCACTGGCGGTGCCACCATTGGTCCAGCTATCTACCAGCAACAGCTGATCGATAAGTTCAATGGGGCCTTCATCGGTTTCAATATACTGTTCGGCGGCAACGCTGTACAGATACATTGCCTTCAGCAAGCCAAGATATTTATCCGCAGAGGTGCCTTTGGTCAGCATTCTGTAGAGATACGTATAGACACCGTAATGATTCATTTCAAAAACCTGATTTTCGCCGTTTGAAACAGTAACCGTGTTGCCATCGTCATATTGCTGCGGCATCAGTCTTTTCATCTCATAATAGACCAAACCGTCCTTCGTGCCGGCAGGTTCTACATTCGTGCCATTGATGGCAACCGTATAAGCCCCCATCTTGCTCTCAACAAAGTAATAGCGAATATCTACAGCATCATTAAAGATCAAGGAAGCACCATAGTACACAGACTCTGTGTCTGTGATTGTGGGGGTGTGGTCTTCACCGATATCTTCAGCAGTTACAGCTTCTACTACATCCACATTCATAGCCTCTGCATCATGGGCATTCCATGCGGCATAGGCGCAATAGTTCCACAAAGCATCGCAAAGCTGAACCAGGCTGGTATTGGTAGGATCAGTTTTCTTCACATCATCCAAATAGCCCTCGACTGTCCAATCAGTCTTTGTCTGCACGACCGTGTTTCCGCTGAGTAATTCGATTTTCAGGTTTTCCCGTACTCTATGAGAAGGCAGGCTGGCAGTGAATACATAATAGTCGCCTTTACGAGTATAATCCGAGATTTCCTGGACCGATATGCCGTCACCAATGGTGAAGCGAAGCATAACATCATCCATATTAGCTCCATTGGCTGCAACCATACAGTTGACACCCAAAATACCATTCAAGGTCAAGCTGAATTGATCGATGCTGGGTGTTACAGTTGCTGCACCGGCACAAACAGGAATCATGCCAAATACCATCACAACCACAAGAAGCATTGCGAATAGTTTTTTCATATTTTAATTCCCCTCATTTCAATTTTGTATTTTAGGCCATGTTAGCTTTTAATTTTTCCGGCCTCACTCCTTTTCCCGGTATTGGTTTTTCCCGGTAAGGCAGAGCAAGCTCTGCCTTACGCCGGGAAACAGGTTATTACGCCATAGGTTCAATGGTCACTAATAGATTGGTAAAGCTGGCTGCATTTGCCATCATAGTGAAGTTTTCATTGGGTTTAAATGTAGTCAAATCTACCTCAAAAGTGTAAGAACCATTTACAAAATCCTTAGCATCGACAGCAATTTCGCCGTCGCTCCAGTCATCTTCGCCGTACCAGATTTGTGCGCTGCCTAAATTGCCGGTCAGAGTGACCTTCAGGGTAGTGTAACCGGCAGCGATCAGATCCTGAGTGGTAGCAAGACGAAGCTTATAGTCACTTGCGGCACTCCAGCGGATCGTCTGTACATCCACATAAGAAAGAGCCAAAGAGCCATTCCACTCGTTACGGTTGGACACCCAATCCAGCAGCTTAAATCGGGCTGTGCCTGCCTTGTCCATATGGAGACTGAATACCGTGTGGCCGGCAGATACATTGTTATTCCAGGACCAGCCGCCATTTACATCACCGTTTACTGTATTCACAGCACTGCCCCAGCCCCACAGCATAGAGCGGGTATTCTTGCCCTTGGCAATATAATCTGTATACATAAGCCAGCTGCGCTGACCGGCATCATCTTTGACAATATACTTCTTAAGCCAGGAGGCAGGAGAGGTCACTCCAAAGTCATTGCCGTGAGTTTCCAACACATAGTAGCCATTTTCAATGGCAAAATAGGTACTGGAATTATCCTTGACCCAGTTAAGGGTTTCTGCGCTCTTGTAAGCACGAGGGTTAGACACGGTCATCTCGCCGGCATTGAATACCAGGCTGTACCAGCTATCGCCATCGTGGAACTCGTTCAGGTCAATACGAAGGTCCACGCTCTTACCGGCATCAAAGTTTGCCCAGTAACGGCTCCACACGCCGCTGTGGGTATAGTTGGTATTGTTGTCAGCCGCGGCCTTGGCGTTGACTGTAAATACCAGGTGGGTGTACCCTGCATCCCACAAACTCTTTAAATATTCTGCCTTTAGCGACGAATTTGCAGACATTTTCAGGCTGTTTCCACCGGCAGACAAAGCCTTTCCTGTCCAGCTTTCAGTCTTTAGGAGCTTGTTCAGCACAGATACCTCCGGCACAGTGGCCTGGACAGTAATAACCAGATTCTGTCCCACATTTTCCACTGTGTAAGTGCCATTGGTTCCTGTGAGCACAGAGCCGTTGACCAATACCACAATCGGGAGTTTTGGATCATTCGCCATCACTGAGAAGGTGTAGCTTTCTCCGTGTGTTACACGCTCAGCACCGCTGACGGTGTAGCTCTCACCCGTCGGCTTAGTCACGGTGTATGTATTCAGATAAACATTTTCCACGGTAACGACAAGATCTTCCTGCACGTTCTCTATCGTGTAAACATCATCCACACCGGCTATCGCCTTACCATTGACCTTTACCACGGGCTTACTATTGGTATAGCCTTCCTGCAATCTCAGAACAAAGCTGTAGTTTTTGCCGCTTATAGCTGTAGATCCACCGCTAACGGTATAGCCCACACCGGAAGGCAGGATCACACTGTGGTTTTCCTGAACCATCGGTTGGATGCGGACGATCACATTGGTAAAGCCGGCTCCATTTGCCATCATAGTGAAATTTTCATCGGCAGTAAAGGCAGTCAGATCTACCTCGAAGGTATAAGAGCCATTTACGAATTTATCAGCACCGATAGCTATTTCACCATTGCTCCAATCGTCATCACCGTACCAAATCAAAGTGTTGCCTAAATTTCCGGTCAATGTGACCTCCAAAGTGGTATAACCTGCAGCAATCAGATCCTGGGTAGCGGCGAGACGAATCTTGTAGTCACTTGCAGCACTCCAGCGGATCGTCTGCGGATCCATATAAGAAAGATTTAAATTGCTATTCCACCCGTTACGGTTGGATACCCAATCCAGCAGCTTAAAACGGGCTGTGCCGGCATTATCCATATGGAGGCTGAACACCTCATGGTCGGCAGATACATTGTTATTCCAGGACCAGCCACCATTTACATCACCGTTTATAGTATTTACTGCGCTACCCCAGCCCCACAGCATAGAACGGGTGGTGTTGTTGCGCTGGGAAATGTAATCTGTGTACATCAGCCATGTACGCTGACCGGCATCATCCTTCACCATATATTTCTTAAGCCACTGTGTTGGTGATGTCACACCAAAGTCATAACCACGGGTTTCCAGCACATAGTAGCCCTCCTCAATGGCAAAGTAGATATTGGTGCAGCTCTTTGTCCAGTTCAAAGTTTCTGCGCTCTTGTAGGCACGGGGATCCGATACGGTCATAGAGCCTGCATTGAAGTTCAAATTGTACCAGGTATTGCCGTCATGGAATTCATTCAGGTCAATACGAAGGTCTACATTCTTTCCGGGCTCAAAGTTTGCCCAAAAACGGGTCCAATCACCGCTGTGGGTAAAATTGGTGTTATTATCCGCAGCAGTCTGCGCATTGACAGTAAATACCAGGTGGGTATATCCTGCATTCCACAAACTTTTGAAGTATTCCGCCTTCAGTACGCTGTTTGCCGATACCACAAGATCGTTGCCTTCATAGGTTGTAGAAGCAGCGTTCCAGCTTTCCGAGTCCAGAATCTTATCTACACCAAGCAAAGCAGGCAAACCGGCAACAGTCACCGTCACCTGCACATCAGATGTAATACCCGCGACGGTGTATGTACCGTTATCAGCAGAAAGGGGCTTTCCATCTGCCTGGACAGCAATTTTGTAGGACGGGCTGTCCGCCGCCACTGTAAATTTAACACTCTCTCCATGGGAAACTGACTGTATACCGGAAGGACTGATCGTATATCCTCTGCCGGTGGTTAAGTTTACGGTATAAGTGTTGATAATTACACCGGACACCGTAATCACTTGGGGTTTTGTGACGTTTGGGATCACATAGCTGCCATTGCGGGATGTAAGCTCCATATCGTTTGCTTTTACAACCGGCTGGCTCTTGCTGTAGCCTTCCTTCAGTGTCAGGGTGAAGGCGTAATCCTTTCCATAGTAGGCAACAGGCTCACCGCTCAGTGTGTATCCTGTGTCGGCAGGCAGTGTGACCGGATAGGAATTCAGTTCCACGCCCTCTACGGTAACGGCCAGATTCTCTGTGACATTGGCTACCGTATATTTGCCGCCTGCATCCGGTGTAACTACCTGACCATTCACCTCTACCACAGGCTCGCATTGGGTACAGCCCTCTGCTATTTCCAATGTGAAGGTGTAATCCATGCCATAGCCAACCACCGGATTTCCCAATACGGTATACAGCTCGCTTTCAGGCACGGTAACGCCTAAGGTTTGATAGGTGATCTCGTTGGAATAGTCACTTTTTCCTGCCTTATTTACCGCCTGTACCTGAATTTTATAGTTACCAGGCACAGACAATACGGAAATCGATGTGTTCTCGGTGGAAAACAAGTCGCTTCCGTTTACTTTAATAACATAGCTTTCTGCATTTTCTATCCGGTCCCAACATACGGACAAGTCCTCTGCCAGCTGGATGACAGGTGTTTCCGGTGCAACAGCCGCTTGCTCCTGCGGCTTCCAATTCTTGTTTGCAAAAAACAGGACACCGACAACAATCACCGCAGCTGCCAGCAGCAATGCTAACAAAAGATATAATTTCTTTTTCATGCTGTCCTCCTTATTCTTTGTGTTTTGACCATTAGTAGAAAATGAGATTATCCAAATCGAATTTACATCCCTCGCGGCACCAAACTGCGCCGTAGGACATAGCATCCTGGATAAACTGACGAACCTCGATCTTCATTTGCGTTTCATCGGTTTCGTACTGCATATAGTTATACAGGTACATATACCTTGGCTGAAGCTTGACCACCTCAAGCCTTTGGATATATGTATCCTTCTGCTCCCGGGGCAAGTCACTTGCCTCCACTTCCCCGATTGCCTGGTCCAAAAGTCCGATTGCTTTTTCCAGCAACGGTTTGCTCGCATATTTTAGTCCCGTGCTTTGATTCCAGTTGTCTGCCTTCAGAGCTTCGTACTCCGCAGTAATCATCAGCTCCACATATTCCGTGGCATAGCTGGCAGCAATATCACCGAAATAATACTTATGGAATTCTGCAATCAGCTCATTGACATCGTAGTTCGGATTCCACAGAAGCTTACCCAACACATACCGTTCCAAAATAGACTGATAGATCGGGTATTCCTGATGGGTAGACTGCAACAGCACATATTCTACGCCAATTTGATTAGCCGTTGTCAACCGGTCGTGCCAGGAAGGCAGTGTCCAGTACAGCCAGTACCACAGGGGGTGATGTGTTGTGTAATCCCAAAGCATAAACCTGTCTGTGATCGCGCCCCACTCCTGCATATAGGCATCGCCATAGGTGGTATCATTTTGTGCCGGATGCTCATAGCTGACGAAACGATTATCGTTAATCGGTGCCAGACGGACCACCACATTATCCCGAAGCCTGCAGGACGGATCGGTCACTTCAAATTCCCCAGCCGCATTCTTTTTCACCGGTGCATAGGAAGAATACTGATAGGCAAACATAACAATGCTCACTTCACGTTCAATGCCTTCCTCGGCTACGAACTGGGCAATGTTGTCTGCCAGCGCATTGAAGAAACGGATCATAATACCGGCATCGGTATATTTTTTAGCACCTTCTATACACTTGGGGCATAGGCAAGGACGGTTCAAATAGTCGTTTTGTCCGAACATGTAGTAGTTATTCTCGTATTCGTCACCCCGAATAACTTCCTTCATGCCTGCAACGGCCATACCCAATGCAGTGGGGGTACCGTCCTGCGCCGTCAGGGAATAGCTTCCATCCTCATGGATGCCGTCGCTGTAGCAAAGATCTGCCGCATACTGGCAGTATTCACCAGCACTGACCTGATCAATGATGATTTTCGAGCCGTCATTGGAAAATGCATGGGTGTACTTGGGGTCGATTGCCCCATCCACCACATACTTTTCCGTTTGTGCCCAAAACAGGGAATTGTGGGTAGGATGATCCTGCCACCACTTGATATTACCGCCCATGTCCTCGGAAAGATTCAGATATTCCGAAGTAAAGCGATGATGAACCTGAAATTCCGTATTGGTATTGTAGAAGCAATCTGCATCCAGAAATACCCTGTAATTAAAAGTTGGAATTTCCGTTCTGTCGCAGGCGTATACCACAGCCTGTTCTCCATTGGGAATATAGGTACAATCCGATGTCAAAAACTTCACGCCCAGATGGTATTCCAGAAAATCCAAAACACCGTAAATCGTTCCACGGTCGCTGCCGCCGCAAATCAGTAGGGCGTTGCCTTTGTTTTTCATCACGAAGCCATCGGTACCCAGAGTCACAGCATCTGCTGTCACCCCGGCAGATTCCAAGAAATCTGTGCGGCCCACAGAGATCACTTTGCTATCGGTATATTCACCGTCGGCAGCATAGGGCATACTCACGCCTGTGATTTGCTCTACATAGGTTATGAGCTGCTGGGCTGCATACTTTTCACTCCCTGTTGCCAGAGAGGAAAGAATCACGGAATAATCTGCTACATTTCCCAAAACCGCACTAAAATCAATTCCCTGTGTTCGGGAGGCAGCGGAAACATTGGGATTTATCGTTTGATTATTTTTATCCGCTTCCTGCTCTTCCGGATTTTGACGGCAGCCTGTCATGCACACAGACAACAAAAGCGTACAGCAAAGAGCCAGAGCAAGAAATCTATTTCGTTTTTTCATACTCAGCCCTCCACGATAAATGTGTAAACTTCTGTCGTAATATTGCCCCGCTGATCGGTAGCAACATAGCGGATCTTATAGGTGCCGGCAGTCAAATTCTGAAGCTCCACAGCATTCATCTGACCGTCACCCTTGCTGATTGTCTCTACGCCAAAATCAGGGCGCAGGAGAACTGCTTTTATGGTCGTAGCTGTGGCATCCTGAGCCTTTGCACCGGGAATGACCAGGCTGCTGCCTATTTTTACGGTTGTGGGAACTTCGCTGCTCAGAGTGATCTTCGGAGCTTCCTTATCCTCTACAGTAAAGCGGCATACCGTTTCCTTTCTCGTATTGGCACGGTCTGTTGTAACAATTTTCAAGGTATATGTACCCACATCTGTAAAGGTTACATCGGGGGCGGTTTTCGGATCTGCATCCTGATATACTACCGTTCCGTCTGCTAAAGTCATAGTGACGGTCACGGTCGCACCCGGTGTCAAAACATCATAGGCTGTGAGGCTGTTAAGTCTCAGAGTATCACCGCTGGATACATAGGCGTGATTGATGATAAAGTCCTTCGTATTCAAGGCCGGTGCAACAATATCGCCATATTCAAAAGCGGACTGATAGAAATATTGGTTGCTCACCTGTGCGATTGCAAAGGTAGCTGTGCTTCCCCGAATCTTCAGCGGACAAATATCCAGATAGACACCATCCCGGAAGCCCTCAAAGGCAACGCCGTTTACATCCTTCTCCACATAGGTCTCAATTTTAGATGCATTCAGCAGTGCCCGGTAATAATCGTGATATTCCAAGGTATATGTGTAGTAGGTTTTTCCCTCATAGACACCGGAAGCAAAGGTTTGTGCCTGCTTTTTCATCGGAATCAGGGTGTTTTCACCATTGACATACAAGTAGGGTGTTGCGCTCTGCAGCCCCATCACAGAAACAGTAATGCAGGTACAGCTTCCGTCTGTCAGCCGCAGCTCCATGCCGTCAAAGTTCAGCTGCTCTTCCAGCACAACGAACTGTACCGGCAGACTGGTAGCAGAGAGCTTATAGGGCAGACTGACAACGGGATCAGATGCACGGACGGTAATCACTGTACCGGCATCGTTGGTGACCGCCTCTGCACCCTCCGGCAGCAGCAGTGCATCGCCGCCGCTGACAACTTCCGCGGGGCGCACATGCAGGTCATAGTATCGACTCCCCCGCTCTGTTCTGTACTCCACTTTCAGCACAGCCGGCTCTTCCGGCAGAATTATGGTTTCATCCTGCTTTTTGCCGCCGATGTAGATAGTATAGTCCAGCTCCTTTTGAGCCATATGGTCATAGACTGTGAATTCCGGGAAAGTAAACTCTGCTGCGCACAATGCACTGCGGGGGAAGTCCCCGGTAAATTCCACATAGTCCCGGTTTACAGAAAGCTCTATCGCAATCTGCTTTGTATCCAGCAAATCAGAAGCCGTAACAGAAATCTTCATTTCTTCCGTAACCTTCAGCTTGTCGCCGGGTTTGACTTCTTTTCCGTTTACGGTAATTACGCAGTTCACCGTACCGTAGCCGGAAACTGTGGGCTCCTGCACCGTGTAAAGCTCTCCCATTTTTACAGAGGATATTGGATAAGAAGCCTTAAGCTCCGGCTTCTCAATTGCAGTCACAGTCACTTCCTTGTGAATGGGTACACCATACTGGTTGACAGCTTCAAAAGATACGATATATTCACCAATTTCAGTAGGAGTAAAGGTATTTCCTTGATGGGAGACCGCCTTTCCATCCTTACTGATGGTAATTTCCAAATCTGTTACAAGCTCTTCAAAACCAGCAGGCAGCTCATAGGGCATATCTTTCACAGCAGGCAAGCCATGGGCAAAGCCTGCCAAAGCCAGACTGTTATCATCACCATAGCCCTCTGCAAGCCCATTCATATCCATGCCGCCGATGCTATAAATGATCACATCACCGCGGCCGGCAGTAACTGCCAGATTCAAATAAACCTCACCGGTGGTAAAACCGGCAAATGGATTGACAAGCTTACTACCCTGCAGGTTCGCAACCGGATACCAATTCACACCTGTGGTGGTAGGATAGTCCTCCGGAGGTGCACTTCCCTCTTCCCAGCCAACAAGGTGGTATTTGCCATAGCTATATACCACCTGAGTCTGAGTATCGTATGCGAAATTAAAGGACTGGACACTTTCTGCAGGTCCATAGGTCTTTTTACTGCTGATATAGGCATCAGACCGCCAATAGCTGTGGAAGGTGGTCTCCCATGCCACGGCATCCGAGGTCAATGGCTTGTAGTTATTGGCACCTACCTTGGTATTGCCAAAGGTGGCAGATACCAGAGTATTATCGTAGCTCATACTTTCCGCCGTCAGATCACTGTTGCGATTGAATGAAACCGTTACCTTGTTATTGGGGTCATAGATATCGGTCAGGGTTACCTCCACGGCACTGATGCTACCGCCATAGGTATGATTTGTATTGAAGGAGATCACAGGGGTGTTTTTCCCCAGCTCATTCAAATCGATAACGCCGTTATAGCGGAATCCTGCGGTAGCGGAGGTCATATCCAGAACCAATCCCTGGTCGGAGGAACTTAAGGTCTGTGTATTTTCGTGACGCAGACCAGCCGCACCGCTGTTAAAGCCATCCACATCGGTCAGGAAGGATTGCAGCCCGGAAGCCACCGTAACCGCAAAGGTCTTTTCCACCGTCTCCCCCTCAATTTGCGCCGTAGCGGACAAGGTATAGCTGCCTTCCTTTGCTAAGGTATAGCTATCGGCAACCTCTGTCACTAAGCCATCAGGGGATGTTACCGTAAGCTTTACCGGGTAACTCTTGCCGCAGTAAAAGCCGTAGGCATCGGTTGCAGAGATCCTCTGGCCCACAAAGTACTGCTCCCGGAAGGTGGTCACAATTTCCTTCTCATCCACAACCGTAAAGGGATAGTTGACACTGCGCTTCACCCCGAACACATCGGTATACTCATAGCAAAGCAGCCACAGACCACTTCCCTGGGGTGTGAAGGAAACGGGGGCATTTGCGCCGCGAACCGTCTGCACCATCTGTCCGCCAAACCAAAAAACAGCGCTCACATCATAAGGTGCCAATTCCGGCGCTCCGTCCGTGCGGCGAATACCGCTTTGCACTGTTACGCCCGGGAATTGGGAAGCAACGCCGTTTGACACTGTTTGGGGCACTTGCGCTGTGTAGGTCAGCGTATCCGCAGGCGCACTTTCGTAAACCTTCAGATTCACGATTTTATCTGCATATTCAAACAGGTAGCTTCCCTGTGCCCAATCTAAAAGGACACGGTCTGCATCCTTTGCAATCGCTTCACCGGTGGGGGTGCTGGCAGAAACAAGCCCCTGCTCCGGTACATATTCCTGCCCCAAGAGGGCATATTCATAAACAACTGTCTTATCTTTCTGTGCCAGTACCGGGCTTACCGTACTCAGCAAAATCGCAAGGCACAGCATAAACAGGAGGGTTTTATTCCATTTTTGTTTCATAAATACCTCCTTACTCAAAATGCAGTGTCAGCTCTGCCTGACATTGGATGCCATCGGCAAAGAAATACTGCAATGGCGTGGACTCTGTAAACTGACCCAGCCGCAAATCGCCTTCCATGCGGTATATATAGCTTCCGTTCTCTACGGACATACTTACCACAGAGGAATTACTTGTATTGTGCAATTCCTTTCTAAAGGGTGTCAAACTGCTGCAGCCAATGTTGTACTTATTCCAGGAATCGGTCATCCAGAAGGAGCCCTTATTTTCACCGCCGGCATCGCCCGCATAGGGTTTGTCCACCACAATGGTCAGCACGACCCAGGTTTTTCCGGCGCTGATTGCCTTTTCGATGATATCCTGAGAAACAGTGTAGCGGAAAATATCCGTGTTACCGTTGGTATTGAACGCAAATTTCCCTTCCTCGGCTGCAAGATAGGCCTTTGTCTGTTCATCAAAAAACAGCGAATCAAGATTGCTTTGCAGATATTCGTCAAAGCTTTGCACATGGAAGCTGTGGGTATATGTGTGCGATGTACCATCCTTCGTCAAGGTTGCCGTCCAAACATAGTCACCGGCAGCCAAAGCCTCCGTTTGAAAACCCTCAGGTTTTTCCAGCAGCTCCACTGCTGTATCTGCACAGCTTAGCTGATAGCTTACCTCAAAATCTTGCTGGTAGGAATCCTGTTCCTTGACCAATCGGGGCAGAAACAGGGAGTCCAAAAAAGCAACGGCTTGGGGAATCTCCTCCGAAAACACATAATTGGGTTTTTCTTCATCGGTGACCGTCAGGTGGATCGTGCCTGTAGCAATAGCACTTTCGTATGTAAAGGTATAGCTGCCTGCTCCTAAGCTCTGAATATAGCTTTTGGAAAACTTACTGTTCATCAGCCACTCAGCGTTGGAAAGCTGCTGTCCGGATTCATCAAAGACCTTGGATGGTTCCTCCACCGGAACCTGAACCTTATTTTCAGGACTTTGCAGGTCCACAGTCACTTCAGGAATTTGGATCGTCTGTTTGGGCTGCGCCTGCTGTGTTTCTTCCTTTTTTTCGCCGCAACCCCATAAAGAAAGGGAAATTGCAGCCAGCAAAGCAGCTGTCGTCAGGATTTTTATGCTCCGCTTCATCCTTTCAGACCTCCCACCATAAACTTTCTATTAATAATTTTCTGCGTACATGCGTAGAGAATGATCGTGGGAATTGTAACCATCGTAAAGCCTGCCATCAGCTCCGGCAGGGATACCCGATATGCACCTGCACGCAAATTGAACAAATACATACCGTAAGAGATATTGGGCGTGCTGGGCAACCACACCAGGTAGGTGTTGTAGTCATTCCATGTGCCCATAAAGCCCAAAACCATCAGCACCACCGCCTGCGGCATTGCCATGCGCAGGTAGAAATCAAAGAAGATCCGATAGCGTCCTGCGCCGTCAATTTGTGCCGCTTCTGCATAAGCCCAGGGGATCGACTTAAAGGCACCGTACATCAGAAGGAAGTTTGTACCCCAGAAGCAGCCCACCGGACTGGTAAGAATATTCAAAAACAGATTGTCGTACACGCCCAACGCCTTATTGATCTGCATAGCGGAGGGCATACTTCCTACGATCGGTAAAATCATTATAACAATGCCCAGGGCGAAGAAAAACCTTCGGCCGATAAATTCGTACTTTGCTTCCGCATAGGCAAAACAGGCGGTAAAAAATGTGCTAAGCAGCGGCTTCAGAACCGAGGTGAGGATACTCACCGCAAACATACTGCCCACACTAACCTCCAGCTTCTCATCAAAGATCACAAAAATCTCCGAGAAGTTGGACCAATTCAGCTTGGCAGGCAATCCGAAGGGGTTATACAAACACTCCAGATTATCTGCCTTCAGGCTGGTTATCAGCATATACAAAGGAAGCACCAGCATAGACATGGCATAGATGATCAAAACGCCCCAAAGCACCCAATAGACCATCTTGGCAAACACGTCCATCGCCGTTACGGTATTCTTTCCGATTAAAGGTTTCGGAACCATTTTGCGTTCTGTCATAATTATTTCTCCACTGTATAGTCAAACTTCTCAAGAAAGCGCTTAAGAAGCATGGTCAGAGGACCAATCAACAAGGTCAAAATCAGTCCGCCTGCGGCGTATTTCGGATAGTTAAATTCCGTGCCATCCACTAAAACAGCCCGCGTGAAGTAGTAGCCCATATTGGAAACATAGCTGGGAGCTTCTGTATGGTAGAACTCCATCAGCGGACCACCATTGGAGAAAATAGCTGCAAAGCCAGTAACCAGGAAGGTAGTCAGCGTGGGATAGATTAGAGGCAGGATAATATAGCGCAGCTCCTGGAACATATTGGACAGGCCGTCAATTTTGGCACTCTCAAAAATCTCCGGGCTGATGCCGCGCATTGCGGTAGGATACACCAAAAGGCTTGTAGAGAAAGAAAGCCAAATAGAATAAAACAATGTAGTACCAAAGGCATATTCTTCGCTGTACAAAAGATTAAGCCACTTGCCCTCATTGATGCCAAATGTCTTGCACATTTCCGTAAGCGGTCCGTTGGAACCGATGAAATTCACGAACACCAGCGAAATCACCAAGCCGGACATAATTGAGGGAATCATAACTAAAAAGCTGATTGCCCGATTGAACAAGCACTTTTTGAACAGCAGATAAGAAAAACAGATATAAAGCGGCATGCAAATCACAAGATTGATCGCATACATCTTCAAAGAATTGATCAGGCTGTAAAACAGCAAGTTGCCGTTGCCGGTCATTTCCTGCCAAAACAGCTGAAAGTTCTTAAATCCGGCAAAGTGCTTGCCTGTTCCATCAATGTTTTGGAAAGCCAAGATAATCGAGTTAAAATTAATGCCGATATAGAAAATGCAGAACAGGATCAACGGATAACCGATCAGTGAATATACAAATAAATTATCCTTGACACTTCCCAGTCGCCCTTTTTTCCGCATTTATCTCACCCTTTCTATGTTGGATTCCGTAATTTAAGAGTAATAGCCGTAACTCTTAGCCTGATTCAGCCAGGTTTCCCATCTGTCTGCTGTATTATAGGAAGCAATTTCCTGCATAAACTTCTGTACATCGCCGCCTGCATCGGATATCAGTGCCGGCAGGGGTTCTTGCTGTGTG
Source organism: Faecousia sp. (assembly GCA_045646805.1). Classification (GTDB taxonomy): domain Bacteria; phylum Bacillota; class Clostridia; order Oscillospirales; family Oscillospiraceae; genus Faecousia. Next base: position 40,754 of record JAZRLK010000023.1, on the reverse strand, counting down.
CTCAGGTTATATGTCATATAGCTGCTACCCATGGCAGAATAGGCATGGATCGGGACGGATGCTGCATCAATAAAGGCAGAGCGCACCGTCACATTTTGCGTATCCTGCAGCAGGTCATAGGCGTTGCGGGTAAACTTAGTCATACCGTTCATATGCTCATCAGACAGCTTGTAATTGTAGTTCCACAGCATACCCGTCTGCTGGGCAACCTGCCCCATACTGCTGTCAGACAGCATAAAGCTTAAAAAGTCCATAATGGCAGCCCGTTTTTCTTCGTTTTCCTGCTTCACTACCAAAATGCCGCCGCCGGTTTGAGAGTGGATCACACGCTTACCCTCGGTGCTGGCAGGAACCAGCATATAGCGGTAGTCCGCCTCACCGTATGCCTTAGCATCCGGGTCATAATTCTTCATACTCTCGATAAGCTGCCGAGAACCGTTTTCAAACCAGTTGCCCTCCACAATAAAGGCAGGGCCGCCGGCAGTCAGGAACTGGGTATGGGAGGCATCCACAGTCAGCGCCACATCATGCAAGGTTGCCTCGCTGACATAATTGCGGTTGCCCAGATATTCACTGAGGAACTGACCCATTTTGTCCACGCCCTTCATCAGCATAGACTCATATCCGTTTTCTATGGTAATGACAGTCTTTCTGCCATCATAAAGCTCTACCTCAGCACCGTGGGAATCGTGCTGATAGAAGGTGCGGAAGCCCTCCTCGCCCAAATACTGCGCAAGGTAGGCATACGCCACACTGCTTACATACTCCGGATTCTTTGCACCCATGTACAAAAACACTTCCGTGCCGCTGTTACGGATCTTTTCGCACATAGCTTTGAACTGATCCATATTCTGAGGCTGTCCGTCATCATAGGTGCCCTCCACGCCATCTTTGCCGAGATGTACACCGTTGCTGCCGCCCAGCTTACCGTCTTTATCAAAGAGCCAGCCATTTTGAACAAAGCGCTCATAATCAAAAATCAAGCCGGTGGGGCTGATATTATAAGGAACCATGTAGGTTACGCCGTTTTTCGTAGACATTTCCATCCAGGTATCCTTGTTCATAATCTTATCGCCGATGGTGCTGCTCTCTCCGGCAGGCGTTGTCGCCACCAGATCATTCAGACCTTCCAAATAATTGCCTTCAAAAATGGTAGCGAAGTTGCAGTCCTCCGCGATGATAATATCGTTTTTTGTTCCGGACTTAATATCCGCAATCAGCACATTGGACAGATTCAGGTTGCCCTTGGGGTTCACATAATACTTGTCGTTGGTGGAATTCCACTGCTCTGCCAGATTCTTGATCCATTCGTCACCGAATTCACCGGTGTAGTAAGAAACCAGGATTTCCTCCTTACCTGCATTGGCTGCGTCCCCGCCACCGCCGCAACCGGCCATGGGCAGAAACAGCAGTGCAACTGCCATCAGTAAGGATATTGTTCTAAATACTTTCTTTTTCATAATTGCCTCCTTAAAGCAGCGGGGAATCAAACTCCGATAGCCCCACAGCAGTCCTTTTTTTGTATTTTTCCTTATCTTCCTTGCCTTGCGTCAGCAAGGCTGCGTCATCTGCGCAAAAATCCAAAGCAAAAATCCTTACTGTGGGGTGCGCAGCAGTTTTCGCAGAGCTGCTTAAATCAAGAACATATCAATTTCTTCCAACGCATTGTCCAGCAAACGGACAGTCTTTACTTCATACTTTCCAAAACGCAATTCCTGCACTGTATTGCCGCAACGCAGGACAGTCTGTGCCTCGCAAGAGGTGTTATTCTGCAGACGGAGCAGATAGCCATCCGTCTCCGTCGCCCGGAACATGGTCACCAGGGCAATATCAGGGTTCGTATGCGTAATCTCATAGGCACATCCGGACTTTTTATCCACCGTGGGGAAGATATTCATAGCAAAGGGTTTTTCCGCAAACAGGTCTGCGTTCTTTTGCAGTTCATTCTCCCTTGCCGGCTGCAGACGCAGGCGGTAGCTTCTTTGCCCCTGATCGCACTTAGGCAGGAAAATGTTTTCTCTGGTAAGGGGTCTGTCCGGCACAGGATGGGCAACATAGGTCACATTACGCAAAAGGGTCAGCCGTGCAGTACCATTTTGATAGGAGGATCCGTAAGAATCCGGTGTCAACACCTGCAGGTAATCCTCACCGTTTTTCATAGCCACAAAGTCGTGTGCCACACATTCTCTACCATCCATATACAGTGCCTCTGTACCAAATACCTGCTGTCCGATGTAGCTTTCTGATAGAACCGGAATATGCAGCTTGATACATTTATTGGTTTCTGCCGGGAACAGATCCACATCCACATCCACCACAGCGCCTTCCTTGTAGATCTTATAGCCGATTCTGGCTCTTGTCAGCCCGCAGGCGAAAAATGCTTCTGCCGCAAGGTAGATCGGACCATCCTCTGTAACTTCCAGAGAGTGCAGACCTTTGAATACGCCGTCGCCATCTGTAAGCAGGCTAAAGGGTACAGGATTTTTACCGATACCGATGCGCAGCTCCTCCTCGGACATTGCCCAGGGGTCTGCCGTATCATCATAGGATACCAGCTGGAACATATCCCCTTGGGCATATTCCTTGCCGTTTACCACATAGCTTTCGATCAAGCCGGTTTCCTTGGAGATCCGCAGCTTCTTTACACCGTTATCAAAGGTAATATCCTGGCCGTAGGGGTATTGAGGCTTAGGCTCTACCACGGTTCGGGCTGTAAATCGGGTGATATCCAAGGGCTTCAGCTTTGCCTTGAAGATTACCTTCTTACGCCAGTCAATGCTGATATTGCTGGCTTCTTTGATGGTTTGGCAGGGTACAGCCTCTCCATCCTCATCAAAAATTTGCAGGTTAGAGTACTCGCTGTCAAAATAATCGGTAGGCACAATGGACAGCTCACATTCCACAAGCTGCTCCTCATCATAGGGCTTGGGATTGAACACAAAAATGGGATAGGTGTCTTCCTCTGCTACAGGCTGACCCTTCACCATACCGAAAAATGCTTCCAGCTTCAGTCTCTCCAATTCTTTGAGTCCGTGATAGATATGGCGCAGGGAGTTATCCTCACCTGCCTTGATGACTGTACCGGCAAGCACATCGTGGAACATGACGGTGAGCACATCCTCCGTAACGCCCCGCATAGTATCGGTGGGATACTCACAGATACCCCGCAGCGCTGCAGCGGAACGCATTTTTTCCGTCAAAAACTGCTCTCTTTCCAGTTCCCGGTAAATCTGCTTGAGTGCTGCCATAGAGGTATAGCAACCGGGCATACAGGAGATCAGTGACTGCTCCCAAGCCTCACAGGGTTCATTTTCTGCAAAGAAGGTGTCGGGTGTTGAATGGATGATCTCCACATCGGACTGCTTCATCAGATTTTCAATATCTGTCAAATCCTTATGGGAAGGACCGCCGCCATGGTTGCCTACGCCCCACAAAGATATGGTCTCTTCATAGTCCTTCAGGCGCTCGATATCCGTAGATATTTTCTCTGCTGCTTTGCCCAGGGGAGAATTATATTCCGTTCCCCGAAACGCCTTAATTTGGCTTCCGTCGTAGCCCTTCCAGTAAAAATACTCACTGGGCAGCTCCAACTGGGGACGAATGTATTTGCTGTAGGGCCGCATAAAAATGTAGTTTTCCTGACCGCACTTTTTCACGATCTGCACCAGACCCCGGCTGTGACCAAAAGCATCAAAGCACACCGCAGTCTTAGGCAGATTGTTTTCACCAAATCTGCTGCGGAAGAAATCCATACCTACCCGAATCTGTCGGATATAGCTTTCGCCGTGTCCCATCAGACAGTCAGGCTGCAGATACCAGCCGCCGGAAACATGCCACTTTTTCTCTTTTACAAGCTGCTGGATTCTCCGAAACAGCTCCGGGGCATACTTTTCCGTATATTTATAAATGCTACTTTCACCGTGACAGAATATGTAATCATGCTTTTCCATCAGGTTGGCGGCACTTTGAAAGGTGGACAGTGTGGCAGACATTCCTTCTGCCCATTCCCACTGCCAAATCGTGTCGATATGAGAATTACAAATTAAGTGTAATTTTTTCACAGTTTTCTCCTCAATCTTCTTTAATAAACAGGGCGCAGCCCGGTTTTAAGGTTGTTTCGATCGTACTTCTTGCGGAATATGCACGGTCCATTTCCTGCACCGCATATCCTGCGCCGGGAAGTGTCAGCTTCACGGTATTTTCATACACAGTGGAAAGGTTTACCACATAATACCGCTTTTTCCCGTCATTTATAAAGGTGGCTACCATAATCTGATTGTTGCACTGTACCACCATTCCTGGCTCAGTGTAACGCAGCATATCCGGCAGCTCGCCGTGATAGATACACTCGGCATCGGGTAGTGTTTTCACAGTTTCCCAGTCAAAACCATTGTCATATACGCCGTAGGATGCAACGCCCAGCAGCTGGCTTTCCAAAAGGTCGCAGGCAAAGGGCTTCATATAGTCACTGAGTACTTTTACCCAGGGGACATACTGTGTGGGATTGCCATTTATGTCAATGAATGCCGCACCGCCATTTCTTCCCTCTTCCATACTGGCCTCATTTCGCCAATCTAAAGGATAGACTCCGGGAAACCAGCCAAAGCCGGCAGCACCGTATGCAGCAGTAACATTGACCTGCAGTGCCATTTCCCCAAAGGTCATCTTTCTGCCGGCTTGGAACCATTGACCCACCTGCATAAAGTTATAAAAACGGCTTCCGTATTTCATACTTTTCAGCTTAAAATACGCATTCAGTTCAAACAGTGCTGCATGCACTGAAGTGGGAACCGTGGGCCAAAATTCCTCAAAGGGATATTTATCCTGAGAGATCACTTCAAAAGGTGCTTTGCTCAGCAGTCCCTCAACCAGGCGGTCATAATAGCGGAACCGATTTTCAAATTTGATCTCCAGTTCACCGGTCAGGGAGAAAGGCAATTCAAAAGTATCCATTGCACCCGGATGTCCGTGAAACGCCATACCACCCCAAAAGATCTCATCGTTAATAGAGTAGGAGAAGAAATTGGCATGGAACTCATAGCCCGGGAAGTTCTTGTCAAAAATACGCTTTGCGTGGGCGACGCCATCAAATGCCAGATAGCCACATTCATCGGTGAAGGTGATACCTGCAAACGCCGGATAGGAAGCATAGTGCCGGATCTGCTGGACAAAGCGATCATCCAACGCATTCTTTTCCGCTTGAGTCAGCTCACTCCAGGGCTTTTCACCAATATCTCCGGGCAGTATGCGCAGATAATCCCCAGAAGCCGGTATACAAGGTAAATAGCCAATCCGAAATTTTTCACACTGCAGGAAGGTGCGTTCTATGGTTTCCGGTCGGTCGTCCATTCCGTAGGCAAATATGCGGTTTACACCGATTTCCTTCAAGGTCTGAAACACAGAATCTGAAAGGCGGTCGGGAACACCGTCCCACGGTCCCGTGGGAGGGCAAAATATCGCAGAAATATACTCATTTGAAAGCATCATAAATGAAATCCTCTTAATCAGGCGGGTCCAGCAGCAGGGTTGTACCCCTTTCAATTTGCACATTGTGAATATAGCACAAGCATATGCTACTCCAAGCTATTATAAATTATAGCATTTGACTGTTTTAACAGCAATGATATTTCTATTACATTTTTTGATTTTTTTAGTTTACGATCTACCGCGTCTTGTTAGCATTTTTACAATATTTTTCCCTTAAAAGTTCTAAGTTTTTACGCAACTTCAGATTATTTACATCTTTTTCCATATTTTATAAATTCTCCTGTTGCTTATCTCTATTTTAATACACTTGATTTTTTTTACATTTTTGCTATATTTATACTATAAGAAGCTTTCTTGGAGGTGTCAGCTATGACCGATACACAGAAAAAGAAGCCCGATGAAACATCCAAATTTATTCGCGACTCCCGGGAGCTTTTCTATAACATCCCCCACGGCATTTCAGGAAACGCACCGGAGAATGTAATGAATTCCAAGCACGAATTAACCTTTCACATTTGGACTTCCCCAAGTTCCGATATGCACGCTCACGAAAACTACCTTGAGCTTTTTATTGTCACCAACGGGAAGCTCCTGCACCAATTCGGCAACCGTTCTACCGTTATGCAAACCGGAGATGCGTTCTTGATATTTCCCGGTCAGTATCATCAGCACCGGCAGTACAAGCACTACACATCCCAGCATATCAATCTCACCTGCTCCCTGCCCCGTGCTGCCGCTATGTTCAAAAGTCTGTGCGGAACAGAAAATCCGGAAATCTCCAAGCAGAGCATTCACTTTAACGACAGCGAATTCAGTGTGGTCAAGGATATTCAGGCATTAATTCTCCGCTCCCAAACCGACCATTATATGAACGCCGCGGTACAATCGCTGTATTCCTTTGCTCTGAGCTTTTTCTGCCTACCACAAACTGTTACAGAAAGTCCCAAGGTATTGCCCAAGTGGCTGCATCAGTTTGTGCAAAAGCTGGAAAGCATCGACTTTTCCAATCCCATACATATGACCGATATATACGCAATGTCCGGCTATTCTCAGTCCGCTCTATCGCAGCAATTTAAAAAATATATGGGACAAACCTTAGTCAGTTATATCAATGATCTGAAATTGAATCACGCCTGCAATCAGCTGAAGAATACCTCTTTTTCTATGGTTGACATTGCCAAATCCGCCGGTTTTGAATCCTATCCCCATTTTTCCCGGCTCTTTAAGAGCAAATTTGGTCTTTCGCCTCTGCAATACCGCGCGTCCAACACCTCTGATAAATTCTGAAATTGGAACGAAGCTGCATTATTTTTCAAACATTTTATAGGATAGGAGCTATTTATGAGTCAAAAAGAACTAACCGTAATGATCGACTGTTCCCGAGGCGGCGTGATGAAGCCGGAAAAGGTAAAAGAATTTGCTAAAATTATAAAAAATATGGGCTATACCGGTTTGATGCTCTACACCGAGGATACCTACGAGGTTGAAAACGAACCATATTTCGGCTATATGCGTGGCGGCTACACTATGGCAGAGCTGAAGGATATGGATGCGTATTGCGAGTCTATCGGCATCGAATTGATCCCCTGTATTCAGGTGCTGGCCCATCTGGGACACCTCCCCCGCTGGGAGGAATACGCTCCCCATATGGATATGGCAGATGTGCTCCTTGTAGGTGATGAGCGCGTCTATACGCTGATCGATAATATGCTCTCCACGATAGCCAAATGCTTTACCACCCGTAAAGTCCACATTGGTATGGACGAGGCGTTTTGCTTAGGAATGGGGCGGTATTTGCGGCAAAGCGGCTACCGCAAGCAAATCGATATTTTGCTGGAGCATCTAAACCGAGTAAAGGCACTGACCGATCAATACGGTATGCAGATTATGATTTGGAGCGATATGTTCTTCCACCAAGGGGGCAGATCCGAAAGCATCCCTCAGGATATTTTGGACAAGGTACCTGCAGGCGTGGATCTGGTATACTGGGCCTACAATGAAAAAGATAAATCCTTTTATGACAAAAATTTCAAAGTCCATCAGCAGTTTGTGAACAACAAAACGGTGTTTGCCGGTGGTATCTGCACTTGGACAGGCTACGCACCCAATCTGCAGATTGCATTGGATTCCACAGAGGCGGCGGTAAAAAGTGCCGAAGAGCACAACATAGAGCATATCATTATGACAATGTGGGGCGATGACGGAAAGGACTGTTCTTTCTATGCCGCCCTGCCGTCTCTGTATGCCACAGCACAGATGATCGATGGCAATTTCGACCGGCAGGATATCGCCGAGAAATTCTCTGCTATGTTTGGCTACGACTTTGGGGAATTTATGAATTTAGAGCTTCCCAATATTACGGAAGACGAAGAAAGCCATGTTCATAACCCCAGTAAATATCTGCTGTTCAACGATCCCCTGCTTGGCTTATTCGACTACACCGTCCACAACGGCCTGAAAGCTCGGTATGCTGCCGCCGCTGAGGTTCTGCAAAGGAGCATCAACGGACGGGAATATGATTACCTATTCGATTTTTACGCGAAACTGACCGGCTTACTTGCCCATAAGTGTGATTTAGGCATTCGCCTGAGAAACGCATATGTCGCAAAAGACAAAGAAACACTGAAAAAACTGGCTGACGAGGAATTCCCCCCTATGCAGGTGCTTATGCGACAGGTCTATGAGGCATACCGGACACTGTGGTACAAAGAGAATCAATCCATAGGGTTTGAAGTGCAGGAAATGCGTTTTGGTGCTTTGCTGCTGCGTAACGAAAATTGTCAGCGAATGATCTACGAATACTTAAACGGCGAGCTCCCGGTCATTCAGGAGTTGGAACTGCCTCGCCTGCCTGGTCACCGCGGCGCAGAAGGAAAAGGCGTGTTCTTCAATTCCTATATCCAAACCATTTCTGCCAATTCCAATGCGTTTTGAAGAATCCTTATGATTAAAAAAATGATATGAAAGACTGTGAAAAACCAGGCTTTGATATTTCTGTCCATTTTGGCGTTTGCTCTGTATACGGACACAGCGAATCACACTATAGCCTTCAAAACACATCTTTTGCGACTGTGGAGAGGGGCAGGAACTGGCTGACACCTATAAGGCGTGTCAGCCAGTTCTGCCCCTCTCACGACTGTTCTGTTCGGCCGTTTTCGTAAGCAGCAAAATGTCCTCACAGAACCCCTCAAAAAACCGGTGTTAAATTGGGCGGGTACCCATATACGAATTACTCCATAAGGATTACAAATCCGTACAGATTACATCCTGTTTCACAGAGGTATCCCCCGGTCTTTTTCCATACTCTCTATGACATTTTTGAAAACCTCATAGAATTTCATCATTTTTATAAAAAATGGCAACACTCCGAATGTTTGGAGCATTGCCAATCGAGTAAAACCATGAGGAAATGTGGTCAATTTGTATACACCTACCTATTTGGTGTCAATAACTTAAAATGTTCGATTTTTCCGTTTTTCGTTGGTATTTGTCGTTTTTATTATGGATATAGGTTGGTTATTTACCCGCCTTCCTATTTGGTGTCGGTCACCTCTACAACGGCGGTGGGCAGATTGGCGCTATAGCGGCTTAATCCGTCCTGTTCGCCCAATCGGGTTTGGCTTGTGAATATCTTGGCTGCGCTTTCCTCGCCGCACAGCACTACCCGTTTGGAGAACACCGCCACGCCGGTCAATGCAGCAGGCCGGCATTGACCCAGCACAGCATCTGCCAAAATGCGGTAATAGAAGGTCACATCAATGCAATAGTGGTTCCGGTCAAAGGCTACCGGCGATACATCAATATAGGTATACATCAGGTCGGCACAGCGCACTTTCGCTGTTGCTGCATTATCCAAAATCTGCTGGGAACTTTGGGTCAGGTAGACCCGCAGATCTTCAATGCAGTCCTTATCCCGGCAGCTATCGGTAATTTTTCTTGTATGGATGGAAAGTGCTCCGCAGCCATTTCCATATTCTTGTACATTCTCTGACATAAACATACCTCCCGGTCAATGTTTGGGAATCATAAGCTTCTGCGGGGCATAGCCCGTGGCTTATAGGACAGTTTATGCCCATTTGCGGTAATTGTGCTAAAACCGGCAGTTGGCATAGAACCTAAAACGAAAATCCCAGGCGGTTTTCAAAAACCGTCTGGGATCTTTCAAATTGTTAGCATACAGAATCAAGCATCGGAAGCTGCGGCGTGTTCCTGCGGATATTTTACGATATTTCTTCCCCAAATGCAGCCGCTCGTTCTGAATCATTTACACCGGATTTCGATTTAATTTCCGCAGGCGCTTCCAAAATTGCCTCGGTGCATTCCTGATAGCGGCGGAAGAAAGATTCCTCGTCAGCTTCCTTGCCGTGGTAACCCCAGGTTTCCATACCGCCTAACTGACCCTGAATGCCTATATTGGCAAAGGCTATGCCGCCGTACTCCATGACCATAAAAGCCTCTTTCCCGGTACAGCAGCAGCCGTCAGCATAGGCTCTGCGGCCGTCGCAGGTCTGATTCTCTACAAATTTTCGATCCACAGAATGGTCTTTCAGAATTTCCTTGGTGCTATGGTAACCGATACAGTACCCCTTACCACGCCATAGATCTCAATATTTCTATGGAAGTGTAGATAGTAACCGTTGCTGATATACTGCTCTGCAGAAAATCGGGATGCCATATCTCTCTCAATTTCATTTTTAATTTCGTCCCTGGTTACCAATGCTACACCTCCTCATTATGTCTATACAGTTGTTTTAATATCCCCGTTTAGGAAATACAATAACAAAATCGTCTTTTTTACAATTTTCTCCTGCACATATTGCTTTAGAAAACGATTTGTTGGGCAAGTTCCTCAAGGGTTCCCAGATCCCACGCCAATCGGGACAAAACATATTTATCCCGGATATCCTTGGTTGCCATAAAGGTGGTACGGGCGCATTCTTTGTCCACGCCAAGGGTGTTCAGATCAGTAGAAATGCCGATGGTGTTCAGCAGATTTGCCATTTCTTCAGAAGAAGGCAATTCCTCCCCGATGATCTGCAAAATAGCATCCCAATTTTCCGCAATCCTTTGGAATCTTGCCGGATGGGTATCTTTGCGGTATTTGCCCTCTTTCTTTTCCAGCGCAATCATAGCTTCTGCACCCTTGCCAAGGAACTGCCGAAGTGTTTGCTCCCAGGCATCCTGATCAAAAGCGGCTACATAAGCTGCTGCCTTTTCATAGTTCGGTGTTTGGTTCTTTACAATTTCATAGAGCTTAATGGCGTGATAGGTTGCCGCAGCGCACTGGATACCGTGGAAATCCACAGGCGTTCCAAACTCCACCCCTCGCATATCCCACACGTGGCTGAAATAATGCTCCACACCGGAGGCAGGACGGGAAACACCGGCGTATGCCATCGCGACGCCGCCAATGACCAAGCCTTCAAAGACTGCCTTGACCGCTTCTTTGTCCCGTTTCAGCAGTCCGCCTGCATTGTCGGCGCACTTTTTCAAGGCTTCTCTTACAAGCTGGGCGATATCTTCACAGTAGTACTCCCCTGTTATCAGGTTTGCAATACGCCACTCGCAGATGCTCACATATTTTGCCAGCATATCCCCCAGGCCGGATGCCATCATCTTAACCGGAGCCTGACACAGCACATCCAGGTCGCCAATGATCACATCGGCGCACTTGCTATTCAGAGAAATCTTCAAGCCATCCCTGGTCATTGAGGAAGTAGCAGAGGCATAACCGTCCATAGAGGGGGCTGTTCCTACGATGATATAAGGCTTTCCTGCCACATTGGCAACAATCTTGCCGATATCATTGATTACCCCGGAGCCTACACCGATCACCACATCGCAATCGGCCTCATAGTACATAATGGCTCTGCCTACACTATGCTCGTCCGGCTCTAAGGCATTCTCCCCGAAAATACACTTTGCAATCTTAACACTGCTTTCGATCAGCTCTTCTACCGCCTTACCTGCGGCGGCATAAGTATTCTGATCTGCAAGCAAAAATATCTTTTTCGCCTCATACTGCTTTAACAGCCGGGGAATTTCCCGCAATGCGCCTTCTTTGACGATTATCTGGGAATTAAAAATATGCTGCTTTCCGCATTTGCAATTGGCTTGAATTTCCATTTTAACACCTCTGATGCAAATTCTTTCAAAAAACTTCTCACCATACATATATCTGCTTTAAAGCATTATATCACCCAATGCTTTAATAATAAAGAGCAAAAATACATTTCCCTGGTGTCTTCATCCGGGCATTTTGACCATCTTTTCGGAACAGGCGCATATTCCATTAACCTTTATGCATTTTTCAACGATGCAAACGAGCACGCATTATTGACCGATCACCCGTTTGCATATGCTGACTTAACTTTTTAATCATATTATCAAAGCAGCCCCCTCGTTTTGTGAACGAGGGGGCTCATCAATTTCTCATTTTTGCAATTTTTCCAGGGCATCCCGGGCGGCATCCTGCTCGGCTCGTTTTTTACTGGTGCCCTCACCGCTGCCGATGGGACTGCCATTGAGCAAAACCTGAACACAGAAATGCTTATCGTGGTCGGGGCCGGATTCCCCGGTCAGTTCATAAGTAAGAACTTGATTCTTCTGCTGCTGGACCAGCTCCTGCAGAGCCGTTTTATAATCGGCATTGCGCATACGCTGTTCCGGAACATGACACAGAACGAATCGGTCGATAAAATTCCGGGCAGGTTCCATACCGCCATCTAAGAAGCAGGCGGCAATCACAGATTCCACCGCATCTGCCAAAATGGAGGCTCTTTCTCTGCCTCCGCCCTGCTCTTCACCGTGACCAAGCAGCATATGCTGACCCAGACCGATCTGGTTGGCAACTTTAGCCAAGGAAGTTTCGCAGACCATATCCGCACGCATACGGGTCAGCTCGCCTTCGGGGCGATCCGGGTAGTTGCGATAGAGAAATTCTGCCACAACCATACCCAAAATAGAATCTCCCAGAAATTCCAGCCGCTCGTTGCTCTTAAGGCTATCGTGCCAGCGCTCATTGGCAAAGGAGGAATGACTTAAAGCATTTTGCAGTAAGGTGATATTGCCAAACCGGTAGCCGATGGCATTTTCCAGATCCTTTATCATAACGGATTCTCCTTCAGGCTCAGCTGTGCCAAACCCTGCTCCAATTCCTGGGAGATATCGCTCTTGGCTGCATCCATTGCCTGCTTGACCGCATTGCAGAAAGCTCGGGCATCGGAAGATCCGTGGGCTTTGATTACCGGCTTTTTAATTCCCAGGAAGGGTGTTCCGCCGATCTCCCGATAGTCCAGCATTTTCTTCAGATTGTCAATGCCGGATTTGCAGCACAACGCACCGATCTTGGTAATCAGATTTTTCTTGAACATTCTGCCTACCAGGCTTCCCATAAAGCTTGCTGTTCCCTCAATGGATTTGAGCAGAACATTGCCGGAGAAACCATCGCAGACGATTACATCCACCGCACCCAACGGCACATCCCGTGCTTCCACATTGCCTACAAAGTTGAGCATTCCCTTTTCGCAGGCATCGGTCAGAAGTGCGTAAGCCTCCTTCTGCAGGGGCGTTCCCTTGGTATCTTCTGTGCCGATGTTCAAAAGACCGACTTTGGGATTCTCTACTCCCAAAGCTTTTTTGGCATACAGCGAACCGATCAAACCGAACTGGAGCAAAAACTCCGGCGTGCATTCCGCATTGGCGCCGCAGTCCAGGATTACCGTTTTGCCGCCGGCCTTATTGGGCATAGTAGGACCCATAGCCGCACGGCGAACACCCTTGACCCGCTTGACAATCAAAGTTGCACCACTGAGCAAAGCGCCTGTGCTTCCTGCAGAAATGAAAGCATCGCCCTCACCTTCAGAGAGCATCTTAAGACCCACCATCATAGAAGAATTTTTCTTCTTCCGGACGGCTTCCGCCGGGTCGTCGTGCATATCCACCACATCGTCGGCATTGGAAATTTGAACGCCTTCGGGCAGATTGGCAATGCCGTTTTTATTCAGCACATCCAAAATTTCCTGTCCTCTGCCTACCAATGTAATCTGCGCGCCAAAATCCTTGGCTGCTTGAATCGCGCCCAAAACCGGTGCTTCCGGTGCGTGGTCGCCTCCCATGGCATCAAGAATGATTTTCATCTGCGATACCTCTTTCTGTTTTGATAAGTTCATCGATCAGCCCCAAAGCGCGGTTTGCAATAGCCAGATTCTTCTCTGCCTTTTTCCGCACACGCTGTTCCAGAGGGGCAATGATACTAAAATTGATATTCATCGGCTGGAAATGGTCGATGCGTTCGTCGCTGATGTACAGTCCCAATGCGCCGATGGCTGTTTCTTTGGGAAATTCCACAGGCTCCTTGCCCTGCACCTTGGCAGCCATAGCCACCGCCGCCAGGAAGCCGGAAGCTGCGCTCTCAACATAGCCCTCCACACCGGTCATCTGCCCGGCAAAAGCTACCAGCGGATTGCGGCGGTCTGCATAGAACCGATCCAGCAGTTTAGGCGATTGCAGGAAGGTATTACGGTGCATCACGCCATAGCGGACAAACTCCGCATTCCGCAAAGCCGGGATCATAGTAAACACCCGTTTTTGCTCTTGGAATTTCAGGTGGGTCTGGAAGCCCACCAAGTTAAACACACTCTTGGCGGCATTATCCTGCCGCAGCTGAACCACAGCATAAGGCTCTTTTCCCGTATTGGGATCTACAAGACCTACCGGCTTTAAAGGGCCGAAACGCAATGTATCCGGTCCCCGGCGACCCATAACCTCCACAGGCATACAGCCTTCAAATACATTCTTATCTTCAAAGCCGTGGACTTCTGCTTCTTCTGCGCCGATCAGCGCCTGCAAAAAGGCATCATATTCCTCTTTGTTCATAGCGCAGTTGATATAGTCCGGCGTTCCCCGATCATATCGGGATTGCCACCAGGCTTTCTCCATATCCACCGACTCAGCGGTAACCAGAGGGGCTGCCGCATCAAAGAAGTGCAGATAGCCTGTGCCGAAGTATTCCCCAATGGCTTGAGAAAGGGCATCGGAGGTCAGCGGACCGGTTGCCACGATGACAGGTCCTTCCGGCACTTTTGTGATCTCTTCTTCAAAAACTTTGATATTGGGATGATTGCGGATCTTCTGGGTGACCAATTGAGAAAAGCCGTGGCGATCCACCGCCAGGCATCCGCCGGCCTCTACCCGGGTTTCGTCGGCGCAGGCAATGATCAAACTGCCGAACCGGCGCAATTCCTCTTTCAGCAGTCCTACGGCGTTTTCCAGCCGGTCGCCTCGCAGAGAATTGGAGCAAACCAATTCCGCAAAGGTATCGGCGTGGTGTGCCGGGGAACGCTTTTGAGGCTTCATTTCATAAAGCTCTACCGTAATGCCCCGCTGTGCCAGCTGCCACGCTGCCTCTGCACCTGCAAGACCTGCACCAATTACCTTTACCATCTGCTCTCGCTCCTCTTATTTTTTGGTTGTTTTCTTAGCAGTTTTCTTTGCTGCCTTCTGGGGTTTTTCCTCTGCCTGGTCCTTTGCAGCTTTCTTATAATAGCCGCGCTTGTCCTCGGGCAGGAAATTGGAACAATTTTCATTTACACAGAAGGGCTTATTGCGACCCTTGCCGGATTTCTTGAACATTGTCTGACCGCAGATCGGGCAATCCTCAGCAGTGGGCACATCCCAGCTCATAAAGCCGCAGTCTGCCCCCCGTTCGCAGCCATAATAGGCATAGCCCTTCTTGGATTTCCGCTTCAAAATGGTGCTGCCGCACTTGGGACAACGGCCGGGCATTTTCTCCACGATGGGCTTTGTATTCTTACAATCCGGGAATCCGGGACAAGCCAAGAATTTGCCGAACCGACCGATCCGAACGACCATATTCCGACCGCATTCTTCGCAGATCTCCTGGGTCACCTCATCCGGCACTTTCAGCCGGGTGCCCTCCAGAGCCTTTTCCGCATCGATCATTTCCTGATGGAAGTCCTCATAAAACTCGGCCAGCAATTCCTTCCAGTTTTGGGTGCCGGCTTCTACATCGTCCAGCCGGTTTTCCATATTGGCGGTAAATTCCACATCAATAATATCCTGGAATCGATCCAGCATCAAACTGGTGACCACCTCGCCCAGAGGCGTGGGGTGCAGGTGCTTTTCAATGCGGTTGACATACTCTCTATCCTGGATAGTTGCAACAATACCGGCATAGGTAGAGGGGCGGCCAACACCCTTTTCTTCCATAGCCTTGACCAGGGTTGCTTCCGTATAACGGGTAGGCGGCTGAGTAAAATGCTGCTCTTTCTTAATATCCCGGCAGGCTGCGCGGTCTCCTGCCTGCAGATCCGGAAGCTCAGAACCGGTTGCCTGCTCTTCCTCGTCACGGCCTTCCTCATAAACTGCCATAAAGCCGGAGAACTTCACGCTCTGATGGGTGCTGCGGAAGGTATGATCGGCGCAAACAGTATCAATAGCTACCGTATCATAGATTGCATCTGCCATCTGGCTTGCTAAGAAACGGCTCCAGATCAGTTTATACAGCCGGTACTGCTCCATAGTCAGGGATTTGCGGATCTTTTCCGGATCAAATTCCACATGGGTGGGACGGATGGCTTCGTGGGCATCCTGTGCGCCGGATTTGGATTTGAAAGTATGGAACTTTCCGTAATAATAGTTTGCGCCGTAGCGGTTTTTAATAAAGTCTGCAGCAGCGGACATTGCCTCGTTGCTCAGGCGCAGGGAGTCGGTACGCATATAGGTGATCAAACCTACGGTGCCCTCCCCTTCCACATCCACGCCTTCATACAGCTGCTGGGCAATGGACATGGTCCGTCTGGGCGTCATATTCAGCTTACGGGATGCCTCCTGCTGCAAGGTGGAGGTGGTAAAAGGAGGGGCCGCAGAACGTCTTTTATCCGCCCGTTTTACATTAGAAACGGTGAAATCCTTACCTTCAATATCGGCAAGAACCTGATCCACCTGCGCCTCATTTTCCAGCTCGATCTTCTTTTCCTTGCCAAAATACTTAGCAGCAAAAGAGCCGGGCTTTCCAATGCAATCCAGCGCCACTTCCAGCGACCAGTACTCTCTGGGCTGGAATGCTCGAATCTCGTTTTCCCGATCCACTACCAGGCGGGTTGCCACCGACTGCACACGGCCTGCGGACAGACCACGGCGGATCTTCTTCCACAGCAGCGGAGAAAGCTGGTAGCCCACGATCCGATCCAAAAGGCGGCGGGCCTGCTGGGCATCCACCAAGTTATAATCGATATCTCTGGGGCAAGCAATAGACTCTGTTACCACCTTTTTTGTGATCTCATTGAATGTCACACGGCTGGTCTTCTCATCCGGAAGCTCCAGCAGTTCCTTCAAATGCCAGGAAATGGCTTCTCCTTCACGGTCCGGGTCAGTTGCAAGATAAATCTGCTTTGCCTTTTTCGCAGTTTTCCGCAGATCGTCGATCACATCGGTTTTATTATCCAGGGGCAGATACTCCGGGATAAAACCGCCTTCAATATCCACGCCCATAGTGCTCTTAGGCAGATCACGCAAGTGACCCATACTAGCTTTTACAATATATTCCTCGCCCAGGTACTTTCCGATGGTTTTTGCCTTAGACGGGGATTCCACAATTACAAGATAGGATCCTTTTGCCATTTGTTTCCTCCGCAAAAATTATTTCAGTGACAGATATTTTCCGGGGTGGTTTTGCACCAAACCCTTCATCGTCAGCATCGTTAATACAGAAAGAACTTTTCCCGCAGGCAGCCCGGCGGCATCAATAATCTGATCCACCAAAACCGGCTCCCGGGTCACCAGAGAAAGGACAGCTTTCTCCTCCGGTGTCAAGTTCCAATTCTTATTGTCTTCCACACTATAGCGAGATTTATCCCGATTGTCAATGGATTTATTGTCGGGTTTCGGTTCCACCACAGGAAGAATGGGGTTATTTTTCAGCAGCGCTTCACCGGAATATGTTTCGATCCGGCGGACAAATCCGGGGTACAGACCCTCATATTCCCTGACCACATCCCAGCCGGTAAATACCGGGGTCGCACCCTCACGCAGAAGCTGATTACTGCCTGCGCTGCTATCACTATCCACATTTCCCGGCACAACATACACATCTCTGCACTGGTCAAGAGCGTGGCGGGCTGTGTTCAATGCGCCGCTGCGCTCCGGGGCTTCCACAACCACAATACCGGCAGAGATGCCGCTGATAATCCGGTTTCGCTGGGGAAAATTCCAGGCGTTTGGCGGCGTACCGGGAACAAACTCTGTCAGGAGACAGCCGTGCTTTGCAATTCTATCAAACAATTCCTTATTTTTGGCAGGATATACCACATCCGCACCAAACCCCAGCACTGCAACGACTTTTTTCTGCGCCTGCAATGCCCCTTCCAACGCCTGGGTATCTATGCCGTCAGCACCGCCGGATGCAACCAGCGCACCGCAGGCGGCAATCTGGCCGCCCAATTGTTTGGCCGTATGCATTCCGTAGGACGATGCCTTTCTGGTTCCCACAATACCGATCACTGGAACATTTTCCCAGTCCGGCAGGCAGCCTTTATAATACAGAACCAAAGGCGGCTGGACAATATTTTTCAGCCTTGCAGGGTATGCCGCATCGCCGAAGGTTAAAATGCTGATATTCTTTTGTCCGCAATCGGACAGGATACGCCGGGCATCGTGCAGATCCCGGTTCTGAAGGCTTTGCTGCGCCTTGGGTGTCAGCGAAGCTGCAGCAACTGCCGCAGGATCAGCTTTATAAATTTCTTCCGGATCCCGGAATAGGCGCAGAAGCTCCAGCTTTTGACCGACGGTTACACCAGTCAGCTGGGCAAGCCATATCCAATGTATCAGCATAGTTTTCTCTCTTTCTTATTTTCCCATTTGCCACATAACAATGGCAGCGGCAATGGCCGCATTGAGCGATTCGCATCGGCTGGACATAGGGATGATCAGCTTTTGATCTGCGGTGTCTAAAATCTCCCGGCGCACACCTTGTCCTTCACTGCCAATGACCACCGCCATTTGCTCTACCGGGGCTTGGCGGATATCCACCGCTGTATCGCTCAAAGCTGTTACTGCCACCGCTATGGATGCAGCGCGGCAGCTTTGGCTTGCTTGTTCCCAGGTGGTTTGCACCACCGGCGTACGGAACACTGCACCCATAGAAGCCCGGACCACCTTATGACTATAAGGGTCAGCACAGCCCTCCAACAGCGCCACAGGCACATTTAGCGCATCAGCAGTACGCAGAATCGTTCCCAAATTTCCCGGGTCCTGGATGCCGTCAAGCAGCAGCATACCTGCTGTGGGCTCAAACGCCTTCTGTTCCGGCAATCGGCAGATGAACAGCGCGCCCTGGGGAGACTGCATTGGAGATATAGACTCCATCACATCCGCCGGGACTCGGACTATCTGCACATTTTCCGGCACTTGCGCTGCAACACCCTCGGATAAGATCACCGTTTCCAATCCCTGCCACCAGGTAACCGCTTCCTGCAACAGTTTTGTTCCGTCTGCCACAAAAAGCCCTGCTTCCTGCCGTGCCTGGCGGGAAGAGAGCAGCTTACGCACCTGCTGCAGCAAAGGGTTTTTCCGGGAGGTTATATACTGTTCCATCATAGCTTTTGTACAGCCTTCAATGCAGCTGTATCCCCCAATATTACCATAATATCACCCTTACAGACGGTATAATCCGCCATAGGGGAAACATTGATTTTATGTTCTTTCTTGATTGCCAGAATGTTCACACCCAGTTTTGCCCGGACATTCAGCTCCCGCAGGGTCTTACCTGTCCAACTATCCGGGGTAGGCAGGTCAATAATACCGTAGTCCTCGGAAAGCTCGATATAATCCAGCACATTCTGACTGGAAAGGCTTCTGGCAAGGCGGTATGCCTGCTCCTGCTCGGGAATGACGATCTGATCGGCGCCTAATTTTTTCAGCACCTGGCGGTAGGTATCATCCCGGGCCTTGCAGACTACCTTGGGGATTCCCAGCTCCTTCATATTCATCGTCACCAGAACGGCATCTGCCAAGCTATCGCCGATGGCTACGATGCCGCAATCAAAATCTCCTGCGCCCAATGCCCGCAGCACACCCATATCCCGACCGTCTGCAACCACTGCGTGGGTAACTTCGTTGCTGATTCCCTGGATCAGATCGCTGTTTATATCCACAGCCAAAACTTCGCAGCCCAGCTGACAAAGACGCTTCGCCACTTCAGAGCCAAAACGGCCCATACCTACCACAATATATGATTTCATAGACATTCTCCTATCCGATAAGCAGATTGGTATGGGCATAGCGGAATCTTTCCTCTGCCCGGTCACCCATCAAAAAGCCCAGGCTGAGGGTCAAAATCCCTACCCGTCCAAAATACATAAAAATAATAATCAGCAGCTGCGCAGGTATACTCAAAACCGGTGTTACTCCGGTTGTCAGACCAACTGTGGCAATTGCGGATACGGCTTCGTACAAGCCGTCAACAAAACTGACCGGAGATGTGGTGCAGATCACCAATGCCCCAAACAGGCTCAGACCCACCATCACAGATACAATCATCATCGCATCCATTACCTTTTCCGGCAGAATGCTGTGCTTATAGATTGTAACTGTATTTTTGCCCCGAAGGCGTGTGCCCAAAAACAGCAAAAGCACCACAAATGTCACCGTCTTTGCGCCGCCTGCGGTAGAACCGGAAGATCCGCCGATGAGCATAAGCAGCACGCTCACTGCCTTACCGGATTCTGTAAGGCCTGCCTGGTCAAAAGAAGCAAAACCGGCTGTGCGCAGAGTCACAGACTGGAAAAAGCTGTTCAAAAGCTTTTGCCACACAGGCATATCGCCCAGTGTTTCCGGATTCCCCCATTCCAAAAGCAAGGTCATCACCGTTCCGCCAAGGAGCAAAACTGCTGTGCTGACCAGCACCAGCTTGGTATAGACGCTGAATTTTTTGAATTTTCTGACCCGGAGTACTTCCTCCCAGACTAAAAATCCCAGGCCGCCTAAAATCACCAGAGCGCACAATGTCAGGATCACGATGGGATCGCCGTTAAACACTGCAATACTCTTACCCGGACCTAAACTGCCGAAAATATCAAAGCCTGCATTGCAGAAAGCGGATATTGCGTGGAATGCGCCCCAAGCGGCTGCCCGTCCCAAACCATAGTCCGGCAGGAATCGACAAAACAGAATCAGTGCGCCGCAGGCTTGAATGATAAGGCTTCCCAAAATCACCCATTTTTGCAGTTTGACCACGCTTTGCATATCATCTACACTAATCGCCTGCGCCATAATCATACGCTGACGCAAACCGATCTTACGGCGGAACAAAAACACAACCGCAGATGCTGCACTCATAAAACCAAGACCGCCAATCTCAATAAGCGAGATAATCACGATCTGCCCGAAAGTGCTCCACTGGCTCCAGGTATCTGCCATAACAAGCCCGGTAACGCAAGTAGCCGAAGTAGCGGTAAAAAGAGCCTTCAGCAAGGAAGCAGATGACCCATCACGGGATGCCACCGGAAGCATCAGCAGCGCAGTTCCAAGAAGGATAATCACCGCAAAGCTGACCGCAATGATCCGGGTTGGATGCATCTGATAGCTTTTCACCGTCTTTTTCCTTCGAAAAAAGGGCATTTTCCTCACTCCTTCCTCTGGCTACTTTTCCAATAGATACATTATTATATACATTTTTTTATTTGTTTTCAAGTCTTTTCCATAATTGCATTGTATACCCTATTATGCTTCCGCCAAAAATTATTCCGAGCCAGCGAAAAAAACCGGCTCGGAATGGTACATTTATAAAAGATTCAAGTAGCCCGTCACGATGCCAATAATGGCAGACAGGCAAATGATCACAATGGGCGGAACTTTCTTAAACGCCAGCACCACCATCAGCGCAAAGGTGGCAAGGCTGATATAGAACGACGCTCCGGTAAAAACCGACAGAACCAATCCTTGCGGAAAAAATACCGTGGCGACCACATTGAGGATCGCACCGCCGATCAGACCTACAACAGCCGGTTTCAGACCGGTCATACAACCCTTTACAATGGGGTTTGTTTTGAATTTTTCATAGCATTTTGCCACAATCAAAATCACGATAAAGCTTGGCAGAACCACGCCCATTGTTGCGCAAACAGAGCCGAAGATACTGGCAAGAACGCCCCCCTGCTCACCGCCGACAACAGAGCCCACATAGGTTGCCATATTGACGGCAAAGGGACCAGGGGTGGATTCGCTGACCGCCACAAAATTAACAAGGGTTTCTTCCGTGATCAACTCACCCCAGCGCAGACTTACCTGCTCCTGGATCATCGGCAGCATCGCATAACCGCCGCCAAAAGTGACCGCGCCGATCATAAAGAAGGTTAAAAACAGCTCTAAAAATTCCATTTACTTGACCCTCCTTTTCATAATCAGAGAGGTTACCAGGCCAAATACGGCGCAACCGATAATGACAAAAATCACATTGAAATCAAAAACCGCCGTCAGCAAAAATGCTCCGCCCATCACGATATAGGCAGCCCAGCCTTTGGGGCTTTTTTTGTACATTGTCCAAAGCGCTTTCACAAGCAGGGCAAGAACACCGGCGCGAATGCCGTTAAAGGCATAGACTACGGGCTTAAGTTCCTGGAATTGCTGCAAAATAAAAGAAAGCAGCAGGATTATGACAAGGCTGGGCAGGACTACACCCAATGTTGCGCACACAGAACCCAGTACACCTGCTGCTTTATAGCCCACAAATGTGGCTGAATTGATTGCAATCGGTCCGGGCGTGGATTCTGCAATGGCAATGATATCGAGAATATCCTCATCGGTGACCCAATGGCGTTTTTCCACCGCCTCGTTCTGAATCAGCGGGATCATAGCATAGCCGCCGCCAAAGGTAAATGCGCCGATTTTAAAGAAGGAGGCAAAAACCTGCAGGCATCGTTTCAAAGAAAATTTCATAATACACCTCATTCGGGAATACTATCCATACAATACCACAATTTAAGAGAATTGCAAATATAAATTAGATTTCATATCGCTAACGCTCATAAATTCAATGCTGAATTCTAAATGCTAAATACTGAATGAATGTGTCGCCAGAGGCGACTATTTAAAATTATTTTCGAAGAAAATACGATAATTCAGCATTCTGCATTCTGCATTTTGCATTTGATTGTTTATCGGGCGTTAGCACGATAAACAATCATTTAACGGCAAGGGCGGGGGCAAAATGCCCCCGCCTTGTTGGATTATGCAGAAAGAGTCTTTGCTGCCAAATGGTAGTTATAGAGGGCTTTAATCAGTGCTTTAAGCTCTGCACTGCCCTTTTCATTCATCCGGACGATGTAGTTCATCGGGCCGTATGTGACAGACAATGTGCTGCCCTGTGTATTGACGACCGTCAGGGTGATCTGCTGCTCCAGATCCTGCGGAAGAATATCCGCAATTTCCACGTAATACATTCCATCCTTGGCAACAGGCGTATATATGTTACCATTTGCTGTAAAGATCAGTCCGGTAATATCTCCTGTAAAATAGTACCGCACTGCGATCCGATCACGATATACCAAGCTTGCGCCATAGAAATCCAATCCGCTGATGCTATCGGTAAGCTTCAGTTCCTGGACAGAACCGGGAACCGCTGTTGCTGCCGTACCGGTAATACCTGCATTGGCAAGATTCTCTGTATCATAGTCAAAGTATACTTGCGCCATTGCACCATAGTTCAGCATTTCCTTTACCAATGCGTGATACCGGCTGTGAGTGCTGTCTGCAAGAATGGTATCACAATACTGCCGGACAGTATAAGTATTTGTACTTACGACCTTACCACCATTCATCAACATAACCACGATAAAGTCGTTCATCTGAGCAGCAGAAACCTTTGCTTTGAGCATATAGTAACCGTCTGCTGTCTTCTCCAATGCAGATATATTACATGTAGCAGTTTCATGTCCTATTGTCATTCTTACCTTTGCAGTGCTTGCAATATTCTGGCTGACATTCAGATAGAATTTGACCTCAAAGCTATCCTTCAGAGCAATATTCCACTGAGAAACTTCAAATACCTGATGGTTCGGATCTGCTGCTTCGCACCGGCTGCAATAACCGTTTTGATAATCATGACCGAGGGATGGCAGTGTTTCTGTTTGGGTCGCACCGCACACGCTGCAGGTGCATGTTTTGATTCCGGTTTGTATGCAGTCAGGTTCCGTATCAGTATGCCATGCGCTCCAGGTGTGAACACCGGTTGCAGAAATCGTCACATCGAAGTAGAAACTGCCATAAGTGGTTGTTTTCCATGTATACCGGCCTGTGCCTGCTGCGGTACAGGTTGCTGCCTTGGTTACACTATAGGTGTAATCCGTTGTCGTCAGTTTCGGCAAGGTTACGGTAGTTATTCCGGAACACTTGGAGCAAGTACCAGTCAGCACGCCAGTTGCAGATGCAGTAGGTGTCTTTGTTGTCTTGTAGGAATAGCTGTGACCGAGGGCATCGGTATAGTTTGCCTTGTAACTATATCCACAAGAAGAGCAAGTATAGGTTGTATAGCCCTGCGCTGTGCAAGTTGCTGCGGTTACCTTGCTGGTGTAACTATGAACACCGACCTTGCCATTTTGGAACGTAATATTTTGGGCATGGGCATTCTCGTCCACAAAATTAGTGCTGCTGCCGTTTTTCAACGCAAGGGTTACCGCATAATTTCCACCCGCAGCACCATCTGTAATCTTAAATGTCAATTTCAGCACAATACCGTTTCCGGTAATATTCACTGAATCTGTCCAGTTAACAGTTTTTCCGCTGATGTTCTTTATAAATGCACCGCTTTCAGAAGCGTTCAGCAAATCGCCCTTTGTAATCTCAACCAAAGTTAAAGCAGAAGTATTATAATCGATCACAAAGGTAAAACCGGCAAATCCCGGATTGCTGCTGATAGAAACCGGTACTGTTACAGTATCGCCCGGATTACCTGTAACAGTTCCAACTTTTACTTGCGCTGTTACAAATTGGTAGTTGGGATCCTTGGCATCACACCGGCTGCAATAACCGTTTTTATAATCGTGGGCAGGAGACGGCAATGTTTCCGTTTTCGTTGCGCTGCACAGGCTGCAAGTGTATGTTTTTACTCCTGTTCGGATGCAGGTAGGCTCAACCGTTACAACGCCGCTGTCCCAGCTATGATCGCCCAATTGTGCATTGGTATAGCGATAAAGGGTTTGTGTCTCCACTTTGCGGGTAGATGTTGCTGTATATGCGGTGTCGCTCCATGCAGACCATGTGCTCCATCCGCCATGGGTATACAGTTTGCGATAGTTAGTGTACTGTTGCCGATATACAGGAATATAGTAATACCACCAAGCATCTGAGCATTCACCTTTATTGGGAATTTTGTAGCAGGTTTTGCTGCTATCCATTTCAAGAGTACCAGGGTTGACAGTGCTGTAAAAGGCGCAGAATGTATCAAATTCACTTGTCTTTTCTTTCGAGATTTTTCGGTTGTCAGGTCCGTCTTTATAGTCTCCGCGACACCAATGGTAGTATACATAGCCAACAACCGTTTCACTTGTTAAAGTTGTTTTATTGGTTGTTGTTTCTGAGTTTACGATGGGGGTTTTTTTGTATTTGTTATAGAGTTCGTCGCTGGTCAGGAATCCGGAGGGCCAGCTTTTCACCAAATCCTGAGAACCCGTTCCGGATTGTTCCCATGTGCTGCTGAGCAAATCATATCCGCTCAGCACAGACTCGTCGGAGTTTTTTGTTTCATAGTCAGAATAACGATATTGGGTTTTGCTCTCGATCAGGGCTTCAGCCACTCCGGAAGGCTTCACCGTAGACCATTCCGAATACACGCTACCCACTGTTTTCTCATAACTATAACCACAGTTGTTACATGTATAGCGAATTATTTCCGGTTTCGTACAGTCTGCCGGAATTGTCTGTTCATTATAGATGTGCCCCAGAGGATCAAAGGTTTGATTTTGTATCTCCCCGCAGCCGGTACAGATTCTCTCCCAAATACTTACTTCTATGCAACCTCCATCGTACGTAAGATCCCAACTGCTATAGATGTGGTTACCTGTAGCAGGAATACTCTCGGTGTACATATTTCCACACTTACTGCAGGTGTAGGTTTTTATTCCCGTTTCCCCACATGTGGCAGCCTTTGTTATCGCACCACTATAGTTATGCGTACAAGCTATGGAAACCTCAGATGCATTGCGTGTATACATAATAGATCCTGCGTGTGTTCGAACATTTTCCTTGCATCCGTCCGTGTACGTCGGAGTGCCTGCCGGAGAATTTAGTGCAGGATTTGTCATTATTCTTCCTGTAGCATATCCGCTTGTCGTTATCCAGCCATAACTTTCGATGGACGAAATTTGAGAATTGGGTGCAGTTGCCAAGCTATTACCCTGACCGCTTTTTCCCATAATAACGCCAAAATGTAAATGTGCAGCACCATCATTCTTACCAGCAGTCTTTCCTGACTTCGCAATCACTTCGCCCGCCGAAACATTCTTACCATTTTTTGATGTTTCCGTTGATTGAAGGTGCTGATAAATGGAGTAATACGACCACTCAGTACCCGCTATAGGATGCTCAACAACTGCGGTAATCCCTCTGGATTCCCAATTTGTATTTGTGCAATACAATATTCCTGCAGCTGCTGCATACACATTTTGACCTGTTGACACAGGAATATCTATACCATTATGTCCATATGTTGATACATGATTTGCAGCGCATATTCCATGCCTAACGCCGCAGAAATAACACTTACTGTTTACGCTTGGCGATGCATTGCATCCAGACCAGTCACTGACTGCATATTTTGTTGTTGGCCATAACCATACGCCATCATTGCGTTTAACAAAGCTTGCCGATTCAATGTCTGCGGCATGAGAATGAAGCGATATGGTTGATACTAAGCCAATCATCATCAGCATTGCTAAGATCAGAGAAAGAATGCGTTTCATAAAAATACCTCCACTTTTTAAATTTACAGAATTTCAGCAAGGTGTCGCGCGAGCAGCACAGCATCTGCTGAGGTAATTTCGCCGTCATTACTAATATCTGCTGCCAGAAGCTGTTTTTCATTCAGCTCCAGTAAATCAGCCAAATATCTTGCCAGCAGTACAGCATCGGCAGATGTGATTTCCCTATCGTCATTTAAATCGCCTTTTAGGATCGACAGATCCTGCTTTCCACAATGGGTACAGACACCGTTTTGATAGCTATGGCCTGTTGGAGGCATTTCTGAATCCTGCCAAACATCTGCGCAGGTTGTACAATAATGCTCTGTATAACCAGCTTTTTCGCATTCAGGCAATACTTCATAGGAAACATAACTATGTCCTTTAGCGGGGATTCTTTCGGGATAACTGTCAGAACATAGGCTGCAGATATACAAGCCTATGCCATCTTCTGTACAATTGGATGGCTGCAACACACGGTACTCATAGCTATGTTCGCAATATGGTTCTGTTAGCGATGCTAAAAGCCATCGCCCATCTTCTGTTTTGTACCACAAAATGCCGTCATCGTCTTCCCAATACGCAGTAACCACTATTTTCGTACCTGCAATTACGGATCCAATTTGCTCTGCATCAAAAAACGGCTCAGCATAAAGCTGCACATCTGTTATACCTGATACATTCTTTTGGCAAGGCGTTTCCTTCGCTGCACTTAAATCACAAAGAGAGCAAACGTCCCCCTCTAACGGTACGGCACAGCAATGGGCATAGGTTACACTATCCCGGGTTTTACTGCGATAGAGGATATAGCCGGCTCCAAAATACTTGGAACTTAATTTTTCCAGAGTATAGCTTCCGTTTTTTCCGTAACGAGTTTTCTGACAACAGTAATATGTAGCAGAATTCACTGTGGATTCTGATATTTCAATTCCATCGATTTTTCCACTGGAATCGTAGGTAATATCTGTAATCAAAACCACGTGAGATCCGGCAAGGCACAGGCAATCTCCCACCTGCGCATTAGCATAGGACGATGTGCTGATCTTAGTAGCATAATTATGGATTGTGCTTGTTGTTTGACGGCTGCCTAATCCCCATGCCCAGGACACAAATGCGCTGCAATCAATGGAATAATAGGGTGCTGTTTGATTATATGTAGATGTTGAAGTATACATTTTACTGTTAGGGTCATTGACCTTCTGTATAAATCCGTCAAGAGAGGTAGACCACGGAACATAACTGGCATTCACTGGTTGCCCGTATGGCAAACCTGTATAGGTTTTTCCCGCTTTATATGTCACTCCACCGCCCCAGCCAGTTATATTTGCTTTCGGAGTCCACTGTATATTGGTCATTTGATAGGCTCGTTTTACAATATTCTGCTGACCGGCAGTCAGTAATTCCTCAGTAGCACTTATGCGATTGTTATTGAGAAACAGGGAAAAACATAATCCTGCTACTGCAAGGAAGGTTAATACACCGCTAAAAAGTCGTAGCAACTTGTCCTTTATGCTCATAAAACACCCCTTGTATCATATATTAAAAGAAATATATTTTATAATACGACAACCGTTAGTTGTTGTCAACGACTAATTTCGGGTGTTTTATTTAACTAACTTTCGTTGTTAACATATAGCAAAGGAGGTTGTTAGGATGCTTGAAAATTTACGTGCGCTGAGAGAAAATGCAGGGATTTCCCAAAAACAGCTTGCTGATGCCATTGGGGTCAGTCAGCAGTCTATCAACAAATACGAAAATCACAATATTGAGCCGGATATCGAAACGATGATCCGGATTGCAGATTATTTTGACACCTCTGTTGATTATCTAATCGGGCACAGTAATGTCCGTCGCAAAATAGAAAATACAACCAAATGTGAACTGAACAAGCAGGAATTTTCTGTGATAGAGCAATTTCGGCTGCTTTCTGCCAAACAGAAAAACTGTATTCTTACACTGCTTGACAGTTATCGCAGTTAACTGAAATAAATTAAAATTTAGCGCACCAACCATCATTAAAAATTTGTAGGGGGCGATGCCTACATCGCCCCGTAATCCTTATTTTTTCGGGCGGATGTGGGCATCCGCCCCTACGAATAGAACAATAAAATAATTATTTAACGCACAAAATTTTCAGAGGGTGTCCTGCTATAGGACACCCTCTGAGTTTTTCAGGTTATTCCATATTATCTTTGTACAAAGCCGACTTTTTTGTAGACTTTACGGAGAGTTTTCTCTGCCACGTAGCTTGCTTTTTCTGCGCCGTTACGATAGACAGATTCCAGGTATGCCTTATCCTTCATAATACGGGTAGATTCTTCCCGGATAGGACGCAGCATTTCCACTACCGCTTCGCCAACCTTGGGCTTGAATGCGCCGTAGCCCTGGCCTGCAAACTCGGTTTCGATTTCCTCGAAGGACTTACCGGTACAGACGGAATAGATTGTCATCAAGTTGGCAACGCCGGGTTTATTTTCCTTATCATAACGGACACAATTTTCTGTATCAGAATCCGTAATGGCCCGCTTGAACTGCTTCATAATGACCTCGGGAGGATCCATTAGCAGGACTCTGCCTGTATCCTCGTTTTCAGACTTGGACATTTTGGCAGTGGGGTTGGTCAGACTCATAATTCTGGCGCCGACCTTGGGCACAAAGGGCTCAGGAATCTTGAACACATCGCCGTACACACCGTTAAAGCGGCGTGCAATGGTATGGCACAGCTCCACGTGCTGCTTCTGATCCTCGCCTACGGGCACCAGATCCGGCTGGTACAGCAAAATATCGCCTGCCATCAGACTGGGGTAAGTAAATAAGCCGCCATTGATATTATCAGCATTCTTGGCAGATTTATCTTTAAACTGGGTCATACGGCTCAGTTCGCCGAACATAGAGTAGCACTGCAGAACCCAGCCCAATTCCGCGTGCTGGCGCACATGGCTCTGAATAAACAGGGTGTTTTTCTCCGGGTCAAGACCGCAGGCAATATACTGGGCAAGCTGCTCCAGCGTTCTGCGGCGCAGATCGGCAGGATTCTGGCGCACGGTAATTGCGTGCAAGTCTGCCATAAAATAATAGCAGTCATATTCTTCAGCCCGCTCTGCCCAATTCTTAATCGCTCCAAGATAAGAACCCAAAGTCAGGTCGCCGGAGGGTTTGATGCCGGAGAGCATTCTTTTTTTCTGTACCACTTCTTCCATAAGGACTCCTCTTTTCCAATGACATTTTCCGTATTTTATCACAGATTGCAGAAAAAGGCAACACGGGAAATTGACTTTATGCATCTGCTTATGGTATAGTATAAAAAGAATTTTTAGACAGAGGTAGATATTATGGATTTTCAGGCTTTAGCAAATTTACTCTTTCCCAATGTGACCGAAACCTGCGAGGAAGTGGAAGCCCGCTTCCCGGCACGGCAGAATCCCGAAGGCGCCGTCATTACCCGTATGGCTCCCTCCCCCACCGGCTTTGTCCATTTGGGCAATCTGGTTCAGGGCTTGACCTCCGAACGGATGGCCCATCAATCCGGCGGCGTTCTGTTCCTGCGTGTTGAGGACACCGACGCCAAGCGGGAAGTTCCCGGTGCAGTGGAAGTTCTCATCGACACATTGAAGCATTACGGCATCAGCTTTGACGAAGGCGCAACTGTTGACGGCGACAGCGGCAACTACGGTCCCTATCGTCAGCGTCAGAGAGCTGCCATTTATCACGTTTTCGCCAAGAAATTGGTAGCAGAGGGTCACGCCTATCCCTGTTTCTGCACAGAGCAGGAGCTTTCCACCATGCGTGAGCAGCAGGAAGCCAACAAAGAGACCACCGGCTACTACGGCAAATATGCCATTTGGCGCGACCGTTCTTTGGAAGATGTGAAATCCGCCATTGACAGCGGTTTAAGTTGGGTTTTGCGTTTCCGTTCCACCGGCAGCATTGAAAACCAGTTCAAATTCGACGATCTGGTAAAGGGTAAGCTGACCATTACGGAAAACAATGTGGATCACGTGCTCTTAAAGTCCGACGGCATCCCCACTTATCACTTTGCCCACGCCGTTGACGATCATCTGATGCACACCACCCACGTTGTTCGTGGTGACGAATGGCTGCCCAGTCTGCCCTTCCACATTCAGCTTTTCCAGACTTTGGGATTCAAGCTGCCCAAGTATGTTCACATTGGACCTCTGATGAAAATGGACGGCAACTCCAAGCGGAAGCTGAGCAAGCGGAAAGATCCCGAACTGGCTCTGACCTTCTACAAAGCAGAGGGTTTCCCGGTGGAGGCTGTTTACGAATATCTGATGACTCTGCTCAACTCCAACTACGAGGATTGGCGGCGCGCCAACCCCACCGCATCTGCTGACGAATTTAAATTCAGTCCCAAAAAGCTCAACCCTGCCGGCAACCTTTTCGACTACGCCAAGCTGACCGATGTAAGCAAAAACGAAATCGCAAAGATGGATGCCCAGAAGGCATACACACTTCTGACCGAATGGGCTAAGGAATTTGACCCCGACTTTGGCGAAAAGCTCGCTGCCGACCAAAGCTTTGCTGTTTCCATCCTGGCCATCGGCAGAGGCGGCAAAAAGCCCCGCAAGGATCTTGCAACCTGGAAAGAAGCCAAGGCTTATATGGGCTTCTTCTATGACGAATATCTGGAAATGCCGGAATTTGACCCCAAATTCTCTACAGAAACTATTAAGTCTGTTTTGGAGAAATTTGTGGAGCAGTATGATTACAACGATGATTCCGCCCAATGGTTTGACAAGGTGAAAGCCTTAACTGAGGAAATCGGCTTCACCACCGATATGAAGGCATACAAGGCTGACCCCGATGCATTCCCCGGCACAGTTGCAGACGTTTCCACCTTTATCCGTCAAGCTGTTACCGGCAAGACCAATTCCCCGGATCTTTTCACCGTTATGCAGATTTTGGGCTATGATCGGTCTATTGACCGGATTCGCAAGGTTATTTCCGCTATATAACAAAAAGGGGCTGTCTTATTCGTGTGATTTGCCCTTTGTAGGGACTGGCCTCCCGGACAGTCCTAAGCAAAAAAGTGGGCACAATGTGCCGATTTTTTCTGGTTATGACCGTTTATAAGGACCGTCGGGGGCGCCGGTCCCTACTGTTCACCAGACAGTCCTTTTTTATATCTTTTAAATTGTTCACAGTACGCCTGCACATCGCTGACAGATTCCATCTGCTCTGCGCACTGTTTCACAGCCAAGCAAGAAGATGCAAATTCCAGAATCTTCATATTGCCCCAGCCGTTATAAACGCCTGTCAGAACTCCGGCACAAAAAGCATCCTGCAGCTGCGCATCACCGCAGATATTACTATCCGGCAGAATGAAATTCCCCAGAAGATCATATTGGGTCTTGGTGCAGCAGGCAACCCATTGGTCGCTAAAGATAAACACCTTTTTCTTTACGCCGTACCACAAAAGACGACGGGCAATTTTTTCTATGCCGTCGGTTTGCGGATCCATTTTCACCAGCCACGCCGCATCTTCCAGGCTGACCGAAAAATAATCCGTATAGGGCAATGCGGCAAGGACCGCGGCATATCGATCGGAAAAGCCGCTGCGCATACTCAAGGAGGTTTCCATACCACACTGTTTTGCGTGCTTCAGGATTTTTCTTCCGTCGCCGCTATCGATTCTATCCATTGTCAGAAAATAACCGAGGTGCAAGATTTTGCAGGAGAGGTCACGAAACGCCATATGGCTGACGCCAAAACTCCGGGGTGCGTCGTCTGTATATCCTTCTATGGTTTTTACATCCGATGTATGGATCCCGGCAGATTTCAGCCAGGAAACGGCGAATCTGCCCTGGGCATCGTCACCTACCGCGCCAATGGCACTGACCGGCATCTTGCCGGAGAGTTTTTTCAACATTCCGGTAAGATTCGGGACACAGCCGGCACAGACAAGCTTTGCTGATCCGATACCATTGGGTTCCGGATGCCTTTCCACCTGGATAGTTCCGGCTACGGCGATGCCGTTTAATTCCTTATGTGCCACTGTAATCCCCCCTTTTTTCTCATTATAACGGATTTATCTGCACATTGCAATCCTTAAAAGCAGGAATAACGCACACTCCCCCAGTGCCTAACATCGGCAATAAGCCCCCTCAAACGAGGGGGCTTTTTCGCTATTTGCAAAGCAGAAAGGATACTGCAGACAATTTTAATAACCCCAATCGAAGAAGGGGAAGCCGGGCATAGCAGATTGGGTTTCCTGGGGCTGCTGAGGTTCTTCCATCTGCGGTTTTTGGCTCTGCTCGCCTACAGTAAGTGTCAGCGTGATAATCTCGCCTTTTCTCCAAACCGTCAGTTCCAGCACATCTCCCGGCGCAGAAGCGGTGACGATCCTCTTCAAATCAGAAGCACCGGAAATCTCCTGACCATTTACCTTTGTGACAATATCGCTGATATTCAAGCCAGCCTGCTGGGCAGGAGAGTTTGGCTCGATGCCCTGGATGGATGCGCCTGCAGGCAGACCATAGCCCAAGGATTCCTGGCTTACATCGGTAATGGACACGCCAATATAGGGCTTGACCACATAACCCTTTTCAATGATGCTATCCACAAGAGTACGCACCTGGTTCATAGGAATGGCAAAGCCAATGCTGTCGATAGAGGCGCCGCTGGAAGAATTGCCGGAATACTTGGCATTGGTGATGCCGATCACCTCGCCATAGAGGTTGAACAGCGGGCCGCCGGAATTGCCGGAATTGATGGCACAGTCGGTTTGAATCAGATTCATTGTCAGACCGCCGGAGAAGGTCACTTCCCGATCCAGGGCGCTGACTGCACCGGCTGTCAGAGAGAATGTCAGCTCTCCCAAGGGGTTTCCGATTGCCAAAACCGTATCACCGACATTGAGATTATTGGAATTTCCCAGCACAACAGGCTTCAGATTGGCAGCATCTACCTTCAAAACTGCAATATCATTGCTCTCGTCATAGCCGATCAGCTTTGCATTCATACTGGTTCCGTCATAGAAAGAAACAGTAATAGAGCTGGAATCCTCGATAACATGGAAATTGGTGAGAATATAGCCGTCTGCGCTATAGACAAAGCCGGATCCGGCTGCAGCAGAAGTGGTTGTATAGCCCCAATAATTGGTGGTGACGGAAGTGGTGATGCCCACAGTAGACTCTACATTTACGGCATACACCTCGGCAGGTGTCATTTGTTTGCTGGTATCTACCTTATGAACATCCACAACGGTGTTTTCCCGATCGCCTTCCAGTACATCCACTGTGCCGTTATTGCTCAGATCCTCACCTTCATCCGCCTTGGACAACATAACTTTCATTCCAAATGCGCCCAAGATACCGCCAAACACGGAACATCCAAAAGCCAGCACTGCCACAAGGACAACTGCAATAACAGACTTGAAGCAACCGGATTTTTTCTTCTTTTTCGGCTCAACAGGCTGCGGTTCGTTTGCGGGATTTACCCAGCTATATTGGTAAGGAGATTCCCCATTTTGGGGGGCTTCATATACCGGCTGTTCCTGAACAGCCTCCTGCTCAGACGCCTCTTCCGGAATGATACCCTCATTTAATTCAAACTCATTTTCCATTTTGTGCCTCCTTTTGCTATTCTGATCTTAGGTTATCTATCTAAGATGAAATAAATTTAAAGCAAATAAAAACATTTTGTGAACACAGCACATCTTTTGGGGATTTTTATCCATATTTTGCCGAAGAAAGCAGCAAAATATACCCTTCCCCATTATTTCAGCGTCTGGCTCAGCCATTGGGCTGCATCCTGCAGCCAGCGGTTTGCCGGGAGGATATGGGCAGGCAAATCATTATTTGTTTCGCCGTCCACTGTAGCTAGACCGTGCCAGCCGGTAGGATAGATCCGAACCGCAAAGGGAATCTGATATTCAGACAAGGCCTCGGCATAACGAAGCGTATTGACAACAGGCACCAGATTATCTTCAGAAGTATGCCACAAAAAGGCAGGCGGTGTTTTTGCAGATACCCGTCGGTCACAGGAAAATTTCTCTTCCTGCTCCGGCGTTAAGCTTTCCACGCCAAGAAGGTTCTGGAAAGAACCAAGGTGGGCTACTTTCGGGTCGGCAGTGATCACCGGGTAACACAGAACAGATGCCTGCACCGGCTTACTTTTGGGAAATACCTCCCGCACCTCGGGGATATCATAACAGGTGGAATAATGGGCTGCCAAATGTCCGCCGGCAGAAAATCCCAAAATTGCGACCCGTTCGGTATCACAATGCCAGATTTCTGCATTTTCATAAATCAGCTCCATAAGCGCTGCCACTTCACACAGCTGCGTGGGAAAACGGTTCGGGGCAACAGAATACCGCAGCACGAACACATTATAACCCTTTGGCAGAAAGTGCAAAGCAATAGGTTCTGCTTCCCGCTGGCTGCACATTCCGTAGCCGCCGCCGGGGCAGATTACCAGGCAGGGGTGTTTCCGGTCATCTCTGCCCATCTCTGTCAGTTGGTCCGGCAGATAAACCGTAACATTGGGATTTTTTTCGTTCTCCCCTAAAAAAGGGAATCGGTCTTTTAACGCAATTGTTTTACAAATCATAAGGAACCTCAGAACAAGCTGACCTGGCTGGTTTCCGGCAAATCGCCGAATGCACCGGCCTCTTTCAGCATTTGAATATGGGTTTTGGAAACTTTTGTACAGGATAACGCTACTTCTTCGATAGAAAGGAAATTCTTCCCTTCCCGGTTTTCCATCAGATCCCAGGCTGCACTTTCGCCCAGGCCGGAGATGGACACAAAGGGCGGACGAAGCTTGCCGTCTTCCACAAGGAATTTGGTAGCGTGGCTCTTATACAGGTCGATGGGCAGGAACTCAAAGCCGCGGAGGTAGTATTCGTAGGCTACTTCCAAGGTGGTGAGCAGGTCTTCATCTTTGTTGGTAGCATCTTCATTGCCGTCAATGGCTTTGATATTGGCCTGGACCATATCCAGTCCGCAGGTCATCAGATTTACATCAAAACCGCCCTTTTGGCTGCGGCGGTAGAAATAAGCCGCATAAAACGCCAAGGGGTGATAAACCTTAAACCAGGCAATACGAAACGCCATCATAACATAGGCAACGGCGTGGGCCTTGGGGAACAGGTATTTGATCTTCTTACAGGAGCCGATATACCACTCCGGAACACCGGCATCCTTCATCTCCTGCTCGGCACCGTCCGGCAGACCCTTGCCCTTACGGACAGATTCCATAATCTTAAAAGCACGCTTTTCCGGCAGACCGCAGGAAATCAGGTAGATCATAATATCGTCACGACAGCCGATGGTCTGATCCACACGGGCAACCCCGGATACGATCAGATCCTTTGCGTTACCCAGCCACACATCCGTGCCGTGGGTATAGCCGGAGATTCGCACCAAAAAGTCAAACTTCTCCGGCTTGGTATCCAGCAAAACGCCACGGGTAAACCGGGTATTGAACTCCGGCACAGCCACAGCGCCGGTGGGGCCTAAAATGGGGTCATTTTCATAGCCCAGCACCTTGGAAGATGTGAAGATGGACATGGTCTTTTTATCGTCCAGAGGGATGGTCTTGGCATCCACTCCGGTAATATCCTCCATCATACGGATCATCGTGGGGTCATCGTGACCCAGCATATCCAGCTTCAGAAGGTTTTCTTCCATGGAGTGGTATTCAAAATGGGTAGTGATCTGGTCGGAATTGGGGTCATCCGCAGGATGCTGCACCGGGCAGAAATCCCAGATATCATTTTCCTGGGGGATAACAACCAGACCGCCGGGGTGCTGACCTGTGGTTCGGCGCACACCTACGCAGCCCGCAGCCAATCGGTTCATCTCTGCTGCGGACTTGCGCTGCTGCCGCTCCTCCAGGTACTTCTTGACATAACCAAAGGCAGTTTTTTCCGCCACGCCGCCAATGGTGCCTGCCCGGAAAACATGGGATTTTCCGAACATTTCTGTACAATAAGCGTGGGCTCTTGCCTGGTATTCACCGGAGAAATTCAAGTCGATATCCGGAACTTTATCGCCGCCGAAGCCCAGGAATGTTTCAAAGGGGATATTAAAGCCTTCCTTGGCATAGGGCGTTCCGCATTTGGGGCAGACTGCATCGGGAAGGTCCGCACCGCACTCGAAACCTGCCGGCACATCGAAGGTGGTATTTTTGCAGGCCTCATTGGGGCAGCGGTAGTGGGGCGGGAAGGAGTTAACCTCTGTAATGCCGGACATATATGCCACAATGGACGACCCCACAGAACCACGGGAACCGACCAGGTAACCATTTTCCAGGGAGTTCTGCACCAGCTTCTGGGCAGACATATAAATCACATCGTAGTTACAGGAAATGATGTCATTAAGCTCCGTTTCCACACGCTTTACGATCAATTCCGGGGGATTTTCACCGTAAAGCCTGTGCATTTTTCCGTACACAAGGGACTTTAGATCCTCTACGGAATTTTCAATTTTGGGGGCAAACAAATTATGAGGAACCGGGCGAACCGTTTCGCACATATCGGCAATTTTGTTGGGATTGGCAACAACCAGCTCATAGGCTCTGTCCTCACCCAAATAGGAAAATTCCTGCAGCATTTCATCGGTTGTACGGAAGTACAGAGGATTGGGTTTATCTGCATCCTCGAAGCCCTTCACGCCCAGGAGAATATGGCGGAAAATCTCATCTTCCGGGTTCAGGAAGTGGACATCGCCGGTGGCAACCACCATTTTTCCCAATTCATCGCCAATTTCCAAAATCTTGCGGTTGAAGTCCCGGAGGACTTCCTCGTTGGCCGCAACGGGGGCTTTGCCGTTTTTACTGGGACGAAGCATAAAAGCATTATTGGACAGCGGCTGCACTTCCAGATAGTCATAAAAAGCCGCAAGCCGTTTTAATTCATAATCGCTCTTTCCCCGGACAACAGCCTGGAACAACTCATTGTTCTCACAGGCAGAGCCGATAATTAAGCCCTCCCGCAGCTCCATCAGCTGGGATTTTAAAAATCTGGGGAACTTTTTAAAGTATTTCAGATTGGCATCCGTTATCAAATGGTACAGATTCCGCAGTCCCATCTGATTTTTTGCCAGCACAACGATGTGCTCGGCTTTACCGCTTTCTCTGCGGTGAGGTCCACGGACAGTTCCCACAAAAGCATTGACATCACAAATCCGGGTGATATCCTTTTGCTGCAGCATCTGCACAAAATGATGGAAGATCATACCGCAGGTAACAGCATCATCGGCAGCACGATGGTGCTGAAATTCCGGAAGATTCAAAGCATCGGCAACCAGATTCAGCTTATGCTGCTTCAGGCCCGTCATCAACACCTGGGACAGAACCAGCGTATCAATGGAGGTATAGCCATAGGGCAGATTCAGCCTTTTGCAGGCTGCACGAATAAATCCCGTATCAAAATCCGCATTATGGGCAACCAGCACACGATTTCCCACAAATTCCAAAAATGCCGGCAGTGCCTCCTCCAAAGAAGGTGCGCCCTTGAGCATAGCATCGGTAATTCCCGTCAGTTCCGTTGTGATCCGTTCCAGCTTTCTATGGGGATCCACAAAGCTTTGATAACGGGCTATTTCCTCGCCGTCCTTCATTATGACGGCACCGATCTCAATAATTTCATCCTTTTTGGAATCCAAGCCTGTAGTTTCCAGGTCAAAGGCCACATATTCCCCGGTCAGCAAGCCATCCTGCTCACCGGAAACTGCGGCAATATCATCCATATCGTTGACATAGTAGCCTTCACAGCCGTAGAGAATCTTGATGGGCTCATCTGTGCCTGCAACCTTGGGAGGTCCTTTCCAGTCTTCCACCGTATGCAGAGCATCGGTAAAGGATTGGCAGCAGCCGTGGTCTGTAATGGCAATGGCCCGATGCCCCCAGGCTGCCGCCTGTTTGATGGCAGCGGCGGTATTGGTCAGGGCATCCATATTACTCATAACCGTATGCAAATGCAGCTCCACCCGTTTTTCTCCGGGTGCAGTATCCTGCCGCTTCGGCATTTCGCCGGGCATAATGGCTGTGGGCTGCAAAACGGTTTCATTATCAAATTTATTCACGGTCATTCGACCCAAAACACGAAGGACAGAGCCAACCTTGACCTGTTCCAAAATGGGCTTGGCCTCCTCCGCTTCCATAAAGCGGTTGATACGCACAGAGCCTAAATGATCGGTCATATCAAAATTGATGACCCAGGCATTCCGCTTTTTCAGTTCTTTATGCTCAACGCTGAATACCTTGCCCTCAATGATCACAGAGCCGGAGTCCAGACCAACCTGATCCATAGGCTCTGCTTTGCCCCGGAAGGGCTTGCCGTAAATTGCGCCGACTTCCTGCTGCTTGACCTCTTTCTTGGGGGCATCAAATCTTGCGCGAGGCAGATCCTGCATCATTTTGCTGCGCATCTGCGCCATAGCATCGTAAAGCGCCTGACCGGTTAAGTTTTCGCCGGAATGGATCTGAATTTCAATTTGAATTTGAAAAAGCTGATGAAATTGACGGATCAGCGCAGGAACTGTTTTGAGAAGCTCATCTTTACCGTTGCCCATCAGGTGGATGTGCAAGGTATCTTCCTCCCATTCCCATCTTGCCCCTGCCAACGAGGCAATTGCCATAGAATCCTGAGCCATAAAGAAGGATGTAAGCACTTCCCCGGAGAGCTTTTTCAGCTCTGACGGAGGAAACACCGGCTCAACGATCACTTTGCTCAAGCCGTAGATTTTTGCAACATCTCCGGCAACGGCATTCAAATCGTTCCAGGAAATATAGGCAGGGCATTGGATCTGAACCGTAACGCTGCGGTCTGCCGGGTCTATATCTGCAGCAGCAATCGCCGCCTGTGACAGCACCGATTGCAGGTGCTCAGGCGGCTGATAAGCAGAAAACATATTCAGAAAGAATACATTGGTTTCCATAAGTAGTTAAAATTCCTCAATTCTTTTGAGCAGAGCAGGTAACAGCTGGTCATAGGGCAGTTTTTCAATCTGCTGACCCTTTTCAAACAGCATTCCGCAGCCATCACCGCCGGCAATGCCGATATCGGCCTCCCGGGCTTCGCCGGGGCCGTTCACAATACAGCCCATAACGGCGACTGTGATGGGTTTTTCGCAATTTTTCAGAGCTTCGTCAACTTGATTGACAAGACCAATCAGGTCGATTTTTGTTCTGCCGCAGGTGGGACAGGAAATGATATTCACGCCCTCTCTGCGCAGACCGGCAGCTTTCAGAATATCCTTGGCTGCATAGATTTCCTCCACCGGATCGTCAGTCAGGCTGACCCGGATGGTATCGCCGATGCCGTCCAGGAGCAATGCGCCGATTCCCATCGCAGACTTCATCAAGCCCATTTTCACAGGACCGGTTTCCGTTACGCCGATATGCAGCGGATAATCGGTTCGGCTGCGGAACAGCCGTGCCGCTGCCACCATAGTAGGCACAGTGGAGGATTTCATAGATACACAGGTATCATAAAAATCATATTTTTCCAGCAAGGCAATATGCTCAAAGGCACTTTCCACCAGAGCTTCTGCGGTGGGATGGCCATATTTTTCCAGCAGTTTTTTATCCAGGCTGCCGCCGTTTACGCCGATGCGAATGGGAATCTTCCGCTCCTTACAAACATCCACAACCGCTTTGACCCGGTCTTCTCCGCCGATATTGCCGGGGTTGATCCGAATCTTGGATGCGCCGCCCTCTGCGGCGGCAATTGCCAGCTTATAGTCAAAATGGATATCTGCCACCAAAGGCAGCGGTGACTGCCGGCAGATTTCAGAAAAAGCCTGCGCAGCCTCCATATTGGGAATAGCCAAGCGAGCAATCTGACAGCCTGCTGAACGCAGCTTCTCCAGCTGCGCCAAAGAGCCTTCGATATCCGTGGTTTTCGTATTGAGCATAGACTGGATGGACACCGGAGCACCGCCGCCAACCAGTACATTTCCGACTTTAATTTGTTTTGTCATATCAAACTCCTGCAATCAGCTTCCACACATCTCGGAAGCTCACATATGCAATGAATCCGAGGAGCAGGACCATGCCGGCTCCGTGGATATATCCTTCGTATTTGGGGTCAATCTTCCTGCCTAAAATGCGCTCCAGAACAGACATTACAACAAGAAAGAACACACGGCCTCCGTCCAAAGCCGGAATGGGCAGCAGGTTCATCACACCAAGATTCACAGCAATAAAACCGCCAAAGTACAGAAGATTCAGCACAGCAGCGGCCACGCTGGAGGAGGCATTGGCCATATCGTTCATCATAGATACGATACCAACCGGGCCGGACATATCCTGCAGGCCTGCCTGACC
>JAZRLK010000022.1:0-26775 GCA_045646805.1 Faecousia sp. | reverse complement strand
AGGTCAGAGTGTTGGTGCTGTTGATAGCGTTGGTGATGGAAATGATACCGCCGGTGCAGGTATCAACGGTTTCGTCGCTCAAATAAAGTGACATTCCGTTTGCTGTTTCGTAAATGTAAAGGGTAACGGACCCGGAAACAGGCTGGGCTTTTTCCAATAATTCCAGCATAGGTTTTCTGATGCATTTGAGGTCAATATCTGCGCCACTTGCCTTGGGCTTTTCCAGGGTGTACTCATATGCGCTGACCATCAGATCGTCGATTTGATCCAAAAGAGCGGATTTGGCGTCGATTGTCTGATAGGTGCAGGAAAGAATAATATCCTTTTCAAATCCGTATTCCACTTCATCAACGGTGATACTGGAATTATCCAGAATATATTTTGCAGCGCTGGTGTTGGAAATGGGCAGCTTGCCGAAGG
Organism: Faecousia sp.; assembly: GCA_045646805.1. GTDB lineage: Bacteria > Bacillota > Clostridia > Oscillospirales > Oscillospiraceae > Faecousia. The sequence continues at coordinate 26,355 of JAZRLK010000022.1, read as the reverse complement.
TGTCATCAACGATCTGCTGGCATTGCTCTGTGCTCAATTCGTTGCTGACGCGGTTATCAGAAAGCTCAATTGCCAGTTCGATTCCAATTGCTGCTACAAGGAGAACAGCAATCACGGCGATCCAGAATCCATACCTTTTGTATATAGGTGTTTTCAAGCTCATGGCTCCTTATTTCTTATTTCGCAAGAAAAATAGGAATGTAGAAACATTCCTATTTTTCGGTGTGTGCATTATTAGTTTGCGGGGATGTACTTTTCAATGATGCCGTCGATGGTGCCGTCCATAATCAGCTCTTCAATAGCCTGGTTGACAGCTTCCAGCAGAGCGTCGTTGCCCTTAGCGAAGCAAGCGGCGTAATCTTCATCAGCGTAGGAAGAATCCAGAACTACCAGACCTTCATTGGCAGCTACGAAAGCCTTGGCGGGCTCGTTGTCGATGATCACGCAGTCGATGTCGCCAGCCTGCAGAGCCAGAACAGCTTCGTTGCCGTTGTTGTACTGGGTAACCCGTTCGCCGAACTCATCGGAAGCGTAGATATCGCCGGTGGTGCCCAGCTGAACGCCGATCTTGTAGGTTGCGCCTTCAGCAGCCAGATCGTCGTAAGAGGTGATGGCGGAGCCTTCCTTCACGATGATGGACTGAACGCCCTTGGCGTAGCTGGTGGAGAAGTTAACTTCCAGCAGACGCTCGTCGGTAACGGTCATACCGGCCAGACCGAAGTCAGCAGCGCCGGTGCTGACAGCGGTGATGATGGAGTTGAACTCCATATTGTCGATAACCAGTTCCAGACCCAGCTTTGCAGCAATGGCCTCAGCGATCTCAGCGTCGATGCCGACGATCTTATCGCCTTCGTAGTACTCATAGGGAGGGAAGAAAGCGTTGGTAGCCATGGTCAGCTTGCCGGGGGTAACGGTGGTGAGGGCAGCAGTGTTGTCGCCTTCGGTAACATCTTCAACAGGATTGGTGGAATCGCTAACATCGGGCTCGGTTGCATTGTTCTTGGCGTCGCCGCAAGCTGCGAACAGACCCAGAACCATGATCAGGGAAAGTGCAATTGCAAGAAACTTTTTCATGGTATTTATCTCCTTAAATTATAATACCCCTGTAAGGGTGCTTTGAATGAGTGTATTATACAGCGAATATTATTCATTGTCTATTGGATGATAGCACAAGAATCCGCTGATTTTATTTGAGAGAATGTGGTAATCCTATACAAATATATTCATTCTTGCCAGTATATTTGAATATATTATGGAAATGCCAATGAAATGGTGTGAATAAAAATACAGAATATAATGAATATTTAACCCTGCTGCATATTGCAGCAGGGTTAAAGACTATCCCGCAATGGGAGGTAATTCAATTGGACCGCTGCCGCCGCCCTGAGTTTGAGGGGGATCAGTAGGTTGCGGCTCGGTAGGCTGAGGCTCTGTTGGGGGATCTGTGGGCTCCGGCTCGGTGGGCTGCGGTTCGGTAGGGGCAGGCTCAGTAGGTTCCGGCTCAGTAGGTTCTTCCGGATCTACAATCTTGGCAATTTCTCTGTCCCGGGTGTGGTATAGATCGGTCGAGATCTTGGTGCGGCTGATTTCTTCATCTGTTTCCTTGCTGTACTTAACTTTCCAGCCTTCGGAACGGTAGCCGGTGTAGGGGGTGGTGATGATATCGCCGTCTTTGTAGCCCTCTTCGTTATCGGAGGTCATCTCTGTGTAAACGTCCTTAAAACCGTAGGTATTCAGATGGACGCTCTCGAATTTCACATAGTAATCCTTTGTATCCGTTCCCATCAGCTTCAGATGAACTGTGTCGCCATCGGCAATTGCTTCAATGCGAATGGGATACTCGGTGTTATTCTTGAACTTGTAGTCGATACCGCCCCAATATACTGTAGCATCACCGCTGAGGGGAACATAGGTAGGAGCAAAGGTGTGGCAATCCCGTTCTACAATTTCCAGGTCTGCCAAAATGGAGCAATAGTACAAAGAAGAGGAAACCTGGCAAATGCCGCCGCCATATTCCATAACGGTCTTGTTGCCCATATAGGTTGCGCCTAGTTGATAGCCCTTATCCGGTGTACGGGGGCCGATTGCGGCATTGAAACTGAAAACATCACCGGGGTACAAAATGGTGTTGTGAATGGTTTCGCAGGCAATGCGCATATTTTCCTGTCTGTTCCAGTTGCTGTATTGGGTAGCGGAATAGGCGCCCAGCTCGTCTTTAAAAAGCTGCTCAGTCAGCTCTTCGGTAGTGGTTTCCGGTTCGGTCCATTGGAAGGGGAATGCCATAGTCTGACCGTATTCTGCGGTGGCGAGCATGGCGGAAACTTCCTCAATGCTGAAGCCGTAGCCCAATGTGCCGCCTTGAATCTTGAATGTATCTTCTTCAAATTCTGCTTCCACAGCAGCAGTGCAGAATTCTTCAAAGATGGCCTGCAGATTCAAAGGATCCGGCTCAGAGAAGGGGCACTGACAGGTGATTTCTGTCTGACCGTTGCTGCAGGCAGTCCGAATAGCAGTCAGTACAAGGGTGTGATCCAGCTTTTTGCCGGGAGTGCCCAGGGTAACGGACAGGACCTGTGATGCCTTCTCATCAATTTTGTCAAGACTTTCCGGAGCGATACCGGTAACTTCGTAATAGGATTGGGTCAATTCGGAATTGACGGACTGCGCAGCTTCGGCAACAATCGCCTCCAAAGCACTGTCGTTGACGCTGATATACTCGGAGATATCCAGTGCAACTGTTTTGGCGCCCGGTTGACGGTAACGGATAGCGGCATCTGCGGCAGCCTGGGAATCCAAAGTAAGACCGACCTGCTTGGGATCGAGGGTAATTTTTTCACCGTCGATCTGAAGGATCAGGGGTTCTGCACCGTACAGCCGGTTAAATTCGTTGGATATGGTTTCTGCAACTTCGTTCCGGCTCATCCCTTTCAGTTCAATGCCCATAATGCTGACATTGGCTTTCACGGAGGAATTCCCTCCCACCATTGTGAAAATAACAATGCCGCAGACGATGGCAGCTACTGCTAAAATGCAGATTGCTGTAATCAAAACATTTACAACAGGGGATTTTGCCGCCTGTTTTTGGGATACAGATTTTCCGGAGAGTTTTTCAAATGCGTTTTCCAGTTCCTGAATATCCTTGCCGCCCTTGCGGGAAGTATTTGCCATAAAAACGCTCTCCTTTCATATTTAAGTTTGAAATATTATACCACAAGGCTGAATGATTTGCAATCTATAAATACACGCTTACAAATATTGGCGCAAACAAAAAGATTGCTGCGCTTTGAGGCCCAGCAATCTGTGGTAATTGTAGGGGGCGATGCCAGCATCGCCCTGCAGTAAAAATATTATTTACGCTTTGCGCCGCAGTTGGAGCAAAAAAGACTTGTTTCGCCAAAGGGTGAGCCGCACTGGGAACAGAATTTTGCTTTCGGTGCAACGGGTGCAGCAGGTGCATCGGGAGCGACGGGAGCAACGGGAGTAACAGGAGCAGCAGGTGTAGCAGATGTAGCAGATGTAGCAGATGTAGCAGGTGCGGCGGCATTACTCTTGTACTGAGCAAAGGCCGCAGTATCGATGTGAAGATCTGATGCAGATGCGCCAAGGAATCTTTCAACTTCCCGGGTTAAATCCTTGTCGTGAGCTTTGCATTTTGCGCCCAGTGCCTGTGCGATGGTGTAGTGTACATTGACGGCAGTTCCGTTCTGATAGGGCATAAAGTGAACGTGGCAGCCGCCGCCGTTCATATTGTATTTAAAAGAGAAGTTCAGGCCGAACACCAGAGTGTGGGGATGCTGACCTTCGGCATCTTTGTTGAAGGCCTGCTTGATTCCACGCTGATAAGCGCTGTAAACCTGTTCAATTGTTTTGGGATAATAATGGCAGATATCGTGGGTCATAATGTTTTATCCTTTCTGTTTTGGGCTTTTTAGTAAGAAAGTGTGCTTGATAAAAGAAGAAATTTTGTCCTACGCGCAAAGTTTATCAAAAGAAAAATTCACCTAAATTTGTTGTTTTTATTTTACCTTCAGTGTTTGGGCCCATTGCAGGAATGTGTCTGCAGATTTGTCCCGGTTTTCTATCGGTGTGGCAAAGTTTACCACCCAGAAAGCATTTTCGCTTTCGTAGCAGACAGCAAAATAATACAGCTCCTGGTCACCGGCCACATAAGTATAATCGAACCAGGAAACTTCGTCTTTGGTGTGAGATTGAATGTTATGTTGGTTGCCGTTTTTTTGTACCAGTTCACGGTATTCGTCCAGCGATATGTCATCAAAAAGTGTCTTTTCCTCCTGCAATACAAATACCATAGCTGTTTTGGATGAGTAACAGCTGAAGAAACCGGGCTCCTGTGCTTCTTTAAAGGCATCCGTAAGGGTGATTTCGAACCCCTCTTTGGTAAAAGTTTTAGGATCGTCAGGGGTGGAGGTAAAGAGTCTACCAACAGAAAAACCGAAAAGAAGTCCCAAAATTGCAGCAGCAATCAGGATAACTCCGCTTTTGCGGTGATTCTTCTTCTGTTTAGCCAGTTGTTCGGGAGTCAGTTCTACACCGTCAAAGCGGAAAGGATTGCTGCCCAGAACAAAATAATGCATGCCCGACAGCGAAATATCCTCCTGTCCTGCATTGATCACAAGGGAAGCATTACAACGCTCCTTGCTTAATACATCGGCAATTAAAAATATCTGCTGTTCATCTTCTGAGATCGGGAATGTTTTGGTTTCGCCGTTTTTAATTTCACCAATTTTACGGCAAGGTATCCCCTCGATGGTGATCTCAGATGACTGCTCGTCGCGAATGTAAACTTTGTCTTTGCCCATAGAGCCAACAAAGCTTTTGCGCCGGGTAATTGTTAAGCTTCTCATAGTTTTCTCTCCTCTTATAAATACTGACTATAGTGTTCAATGAAAATTTTGGATTGCTTCAAGCTGTCCACACCGGCGGAAAGCTTCAGACGCAAAGTAGGCTGCTTGGCGTTTGCCACAAAAGTGACCCGTTTTTTGTAGTCCGGATCGGCGCAAAGCTGCCCCACGGCATCGAAATTCAGCTGATGCAGTGTGAACAGCACATCTCCGGCTTTTTGCCGAATATCGGTAATGCCAACTTTTCGGGCGTTTGCCCGAAGCAGCGCAATGTCGACAAGGTTAATAACGCCCTTGGGAGGTTCGCCGTAGCGGTCAACGATTTCGTCCAACAGGTCGTCGGCATCTTCCTGGCTGCGGATGTGGGCCATTCTGCGGTAAAGATCCATCCGTTCTTCGCCCCGGACAACGTAATCCTTGTCAACGTTGGCTGTAACGTTCAAGTCGGCTGTGCAGTCCGGTTCGTTGGGCTTTTCGCCCTTTTCTTCCAGAACAGCTTCATCCAAAAGCTTTAAATACATATCGTAGCCTACGCTGATCATATGACCGGATTGCTCTGCACCCAGCAGATTGCCTGCGCCTCGGATCTCCAGATCCCGCATAGCAATTTTGAATCCGGAACCGAATTCTGCAAAATCCCGCATAGCAGTCAGCCGTTTTTCGGCGATTTCTGTCAGAGATTTATCCGGGCGGAAGGTCAGGTAGGCATAAGCCCGACGGGTGGAACGGCCAACGCGGCCACGAAGCTGATGCAGCTGGCTCAGTCCGAACCGATCTGCATTTTCCACGATTAAAGTGTTTGCATTGGGAATATCCAGTCCGGTTTCGATGATGGTGGTGCACACGAGCACCTGAATTTCTCCTTCTGCCATGGACTGCATAATATCGCTGAGTGCATCTTCACCCATTTTTCCGTGGGCTACACCTACAGAAAGACCGGGGATACGCCGTTTTAATGCGGCGGCGCACTGGTCAATAGTCTCCACCCGGTTGTGCAGATAGTAAACCTGACCGCCCCGTTCCACTTCACGGCGGATGGCATCATCCAAAATGGCATTGGAATGTTCAATAACAAAGGTCTGTACCGGATAGCGATCAGCCGGGGGAATCTCAATGGTGGACATATCCCGGATGCCGGAAAGAGCCATATTTAAGGTTCTGGGGATCGGGGTGGCAGAGAGGGTCAGCACATCCACGCCCTTAGAAATCTCCTTGAGCCGTTCCTTGTGGCTGACGCCGAAACGCTGCTCCTCGTCAACGATCAGAAGTCCCAGATCTTTAAATTCCACAGTTTTCTGCAGAAGCTTGTGGGTGCCGATGATCAAATCCACTTGACCGGCCCGCAGATTTTGTAGTGTTTTTTTCTGTTGGTTTGGGGTGCGGAATCGGCTCAGTACATCAATATTTACCGGGAATCCCCGGAATCTGGAAACTGCTGTTTGATAATGCTGCTGGGCAAGCACAGTGGTGGGAACCAGAATTGCCACCTGCTTTCCGTCCATAATGGCCTTCATAACTGCCCGAAGGGCAACCTCGGTTTTGCCGAAACCCACATCGCCGCACAGCAGCCGGTCCATAGGCACAGGCGCTTCCATATCGGATTTGATTTCGCTGATGCAGCGCAGCTGATCGTCTGTTTCCGGGTAGGGGAAATTATCCTCAAATTCCTGCTGCCAGGGAGTATCTGCACCGAAGGCAAATCCCTCCTGCCGCTTTCTGGCAGCGTAGAGTTTAATCAGTTCTCCGGCCATATCCTTGGCAGCCTTTCTGGCTTTTGCCTTGGTTTTCTGCCAGGCATCGGTGCCAATCTTGTTCAGCCGCACATTGCCGTCTTCACCGCCGCTGCCAATGTATTTGCTGACCATATCCAGCTGTGTGGCAGGAACGAACAGAGTGTCAGAACCTTGATAGGCGATTTTTACATAGTCTTTTACAGCTCCGTCGATGCGGATCTGCTCCATAGCAACAAAACGGCCAATGCCGTAATTTTCGTGAACAACCAGATCGCCGGGGGTCAGATCCGTAAAGGAATTGAGTTTTTGCCGGTTGGTGGCAGTTTTTTTGCCTTTTTTGGGCGTTTGCGTTTTGGCAATCAGCTGTCCTTCCGATAAAATTGCCAGCCGAAGATCGGTGTATTCCATACCGAAGGGCAGCGAGCCTTCTGTGAGGAAGATCTGACCGCTCTGGGGCAGCTCCTGCAACGGGATGGAAAGGGAAGCCTTGATGCTTCTGGAGAAAAGCATTTCCTGCATCAGTTCGGCTCTGTGACGGCTGCCGCAGAGAACGAGGCTGGAAAAGCCTATCTGCTGATAATGGGCAAGATCCGATGCAGCTGCATCCAAATTGCCCCCATAGCCGGGAAGCTGCTTTGCCAAAAGAGGCAGCAGTGTTTTGGGCGGACATTCTTCCGGATAGGCAGCACCTGCGAAGGTGTCCATATACACAACGGCTTTGCCTTGAAGCTGCCTGCAGAAATCCTCCCATTGGCTCACATAATCGCAAAGCTCACCTGCCAAAATACCGGCTTGCAGCATACTGTCCAGCTGCAGTCCCATATCCTCCACCCGTGTTTTAGCGGCGCGATGGAGATTGCTCTGATCGCACAGAACCACAATGCTGCCTTGGGGAACATAGTCAAAGGCAGTGGCAAATTCCGGATAAATAAAACCCATATACCGGTCAGAGGAGGGGTTGGATAGATTGTTTTCGTATTTATTCAGATCCTTTTGCAGGGTTTGGATCAGTGCTTCGTTGATGTTTTTTCTCCGCTTTTGGGCGGCGATCAGCCGGGCAATATCCTGGCAAAGACCTTCTAAATTCCCCGGATGCAGACGGGGCTGGGTTTCTCCGACGGGCAAAACGGTAAAGCTGTCTGCATTTTCTGTTCTTCGCTGGCTTGCCGGATCGAAATAGCCCATAGTGTCCAGCTCGTCGCCAAAAAATTCCATACGCACAGGGCGATCTCCGGCAGGGGAGTAGACATCCAAGATGCCGCCCCGGACAGCATACTGTCCCGGACCTTCTACCATACCGCAATGGCTGTAACCGGCATCGGTCAGTTTCTGCATCAAATCGTCCAAATCGTATTGGTTGCCGGGCTGCAGCGTCAAAGCAGCATTTTGCAGAATATCTGTAGGGATGGTTCTCTGGCTTAAGGCATCCCAGGTCATAATCTGCAAACGGGTTTTTCCCAGACACATATCATAAAGCTGCCGCAGCCGCTTTTGTTCCCAGGCCCGGGATACAACAGCGCTGTCATAAAGTGTCAGTTCCCGGCTGCAAAGTATAGGGGGCTCTATGCCCAGAAAGGCAGTTAGATCCTGCTGCAGCCGCTTGGCAGACTGGTCATCCTGGCAGACGACTGTAATAGGCTTGGAGGTATGGGCGTAAAGACCGGCAATCAAATGGCTTCTGCATATGGGGCTGACACCGGTAACAGCAGCGCAGGCATTTTGGGAAACAAACTGCTGTAGCTGTGTAAATTCCTTCATTGTATTGAGTACAGAAAGTAATTTGTCCATATTGAGCCTCCTTTTTTCAAAATTTGCTCCACGCAATTTCGCGGAAAGGGGGAAAACTACCCCCTTTCCGTGATGATTCGACAATATTTATGGGTGAGAGCCGTTAAAACGGTTGGCGGCCTCATATACGCCCCGTTCTACAATGCATAGCGCACTGTCAGCGGCGTTTTTCAGGGAAACTGCCATAGCTTTTTCTTCGCTGGCAGTAAAGCCGGAGAGAACCCAGTCAGCCAAATCGGAATCCTTGTGAGGCTTGGCGCCTACACCGATCTTGACTCTGGGGAAGTTCTGACTTCCCAGTTCAGCAATGATGGATTTAATTCCGTTGTGACCGCCGGCGCTGCCATCGGAACGGATCCGCAGCCTGCCCGGTTCTAAAGAAATATCGTCAAACAGAACCAAAATCCGTTCCGGCGGAATGTTGTAATAGGCAGACATTTGCAGCACACTGCGGCCGGATAGATTCATATAGGTCTGTGGCTTGAGCAGATAAAGCTTTTTGCCCTGGTAGGTGGTTTGTCCGTAAAGCCCTTGGAATTTGCCTTTGTCAATTTTGCAGCCCAATTCCTTGGCAATCAGATCAATAGCAAGAAAGCCGCAGTTGTGCTTGGTGGAGGCATATTCCTTACCCGGATTGCCCAGGCCCACAATCAGCCAGGTTTCCTTTGATTTTCCAAACATAGCTTAGAAAAGGTCGGCGATGGAAGTGCCGCCGTGGATGTGGGAAATGGCTCTGGCGAAGATGGGGGCTACATCCAGCTGCTTGATCTTGTTGCTGGCAGTATTCTGGGACAGCGGAATGGTATTGTGCACAACCAATTCCTCGATGACGCTGTTTTCAATCCGCTCAAAAGCAGCAGGGGAGAGAACACCGTGGGTTGCGCAGGCGTAAACTGCCTTTGCACCGCCAACTTCCACAAGGGCATTGGCTGCATTGCACAAAGAGCCGGCGGTATCTACCAGATCGTCGTAGAGAATACAGGTCTTGCCCCGCACATCGCCGATCACATTCATAACCTCGCACACATTGGCTTTCTGACGGCGCTTATCCACGATCGCCAGACCCATATGTACTTTTGCGGCAAAAGCACGGGCACGGGCAACAGAGCCCACATCGGGAGAAACCACAACGAAATCATCGTGGTTAAACTTATCTTCGGGGAACTTTTCCAAATAGTAGTTAACGAAAGTGGGATTGCCCAGCAGATGATCCACAGGGATATCGAAGAAGCCCTGAATCTGCGCAGCGTGCAGGTCCATAGTCAAAACGCGGTTCGCACCGGCGGCAGTAATCATATTGGCTACAAGCTTGGCGGAAATGGGATCGCGGCTCTTGGCTTTGCGGTCTTGACGGGCATAGCCGAAATAGGGGATGACGGCGGTGATTCGACCGGCAGATGCACGGCGGCATGCGTCGATCATAACCAGCAGCTCCATCAGATGATCATTTACGGGCTTGCAGGTGGACTGAATCAGAAATACGTCAGCACCGCGAACGGTTTCGTTCAGGGTGACGGAAGCTTCTCCGTCAGCAAAGGTGCTAACAGTGCTTTGCCCCAGGGTCAAACCCAGCGCTTTGCATACATTTTCTGCAAAAACGGGATTGGAATTGCCGCAAAAAATCTTTGTGTTTTCTCCGTAAGCTATCATAGTCAAAAATACCTCACTTTATTCTATCTACTATTGGCGGTTGCTTATGTTCTTACATTCAAAAGTATAACACAAACAGCCGAAGAAATTCAACAAAAATAAACGGAAAAATACAACGAATTTCTTCAAAATTTTCCCTCTGCGTTTATCCAAAACAACAACAATCGCCGAATATGATCAGAATGCAAAATTTATCTTGAGGAAAAAGCTTTTGCGTGGTATAATATAGTGACAATTTTTTTACAGGAGCAGCATATGAACGATTCGATTAAGATTCAGGGAGCCAGAGAGAACAATTTAAAAAATGTGGATCTGACATTCCCCAGAGATAAACTGGTAGTATTTACCGGTCTATCCGGTTCCGGTAAGTCCAGCCTTGCTTTTGATACCATTTATGCTGAGGGTCAGCGCCGGTATGTGGAAAGCCTAAGTTCATATGCCCGCCAGTTTTTAGGACAGATGGATAAGCCCGATGTAGATTCCATTGAAGGACTTTCACCAGCCATATCCATTGATCAGAAAACCACTTCCAAGAACCCCCGTTCCACAGTTGGAACGGTCACGGAAATCTACGACTACCTCCGCCTTTTGTGGGCAAGAGTGGGCGTACCCCATTGTCCCAAGTGCGGCAAGATTATCAGCCGTCAAACGGTAGACCAGATTGTAGACCGCATTGAGGCACTGGGAGAGGGAACGAGATTTATTGTTTTGTCGCCGGTGATCCGGGGCAAAAAGGGCGAGCATACCAAGGTTTTTGAAGATAGCCGCAAATCCGGTTTTACCCGTGTCCGTGTGGATGGGATCCTTTACGATCTGAATGAAACCATATCTCTGGATAAGAATAAAAAGCATACCATCGAACTGGTGGTTGACCGCCTTGTGATCCGGGAAAATCAGCGCCGCAGATTGGCAGATTCCATTGAAACGGCCTGTTCTCATTCCGGCGGACTGGTAACTGTGGAACTTCCCGATTCCGGGGAGGAACTAAACTTTTCTCAAAACTATGCCTGTGAGGACTGCGGCATCAGCTTAACAGAGCTGGAGCCGAGAATGTTTTCTTTTAACAATCCTGCCGGCGCCTGCCCCACCTGTACAGGCTTGGGCTTTCAGCTTGTGCCGGATGTAGATCTTGTAATTCCCGATAAAACCAAATCCATTTTCGACGGAGCCATACAGGTTTCCGGCTGGAACAGTGCCAGAACGGATTCCATTTTCCGGATGTATTTTGAAGCTCTGGCGCAGAAATACCACTTTTCGCTGACAGATCCGGTAGAAAAGCTCTCACCTGAGGCGTTGGATGTGATCCTCTACGGAACGAAAGGCGAAAAGCTGCGGATGACCTATAACCGTGGCAACGGTATGGGTGTTCTGGAGCAGCCCTTTGAGGGCATTATGAACAATATCAGCCGCAGATTCCACGAAACCCCTTCCGATGCAGTCCGTAAGGAATTGGAGGAGTGTATGGCGTCTGCTCCCTGTACGCAGTGTCATGGCGACCGTCTTTCTGAAATTGCCCGGGCGGTGACTGTGGGCGGGATCGGCATTATGGATTTTTGCCGTATGAGCATCCGCCAGGAGCTTGCGTTTATGCAGTCGCTGAAGCTGACCGGCAATATGGCAATTGTGGCAGAGCAGATTGTCCGGGAGATCAAATCCAGACTTCAGTTTTTGATGGATGTGGGCTTGCAGTATCTGACCCTTTCCCGGGCGGCAGCAACCTTGTCCGGCGGTGAGAGCCAGCGAATCCGCTTAGCAACTCAAATCGGATCTTCCCTGATGGGCGTTTTGTATATTCTGGATGAACCCTCTATCGGTCTGCACCAACGGGACAATGATAAATTGCTGCAAACCCTTTGTAAACTGCGGGATATCGGCAATACTCTGATCGTGGTAGAGCACGATGAAGACACCATGCGTGCAGCAGATTTCATAGTGGATGTAGGACCCGGCGCAGGCAGCCATGGCGGCGAAATTGTGCAGACCGGCTCGTTGGAGGATATTATTGCCAATCCCCGGTCTGTAACAGGACAGTACCTTTCCGGTGTAAAGAAAATTCCTGTACCCTCTGCCCGCAGAGCAGGTAACGGAAAATTTCTGAAGGTTCAGGGAGCTTCGGAAAACAATCTGAAAAATATTGATGTGGAAATCCCTCTGGGAACGCTTAGCTGCGTAACCGGTGTTTCCGGATCGGGTAAATCCAGTTTGGTAGGGGAAGTGCTGAATAAAACCCTGCTTGCCCATCTGAACCACGCCAGAACGCGCCCCGGTGCTTGCCGCTGCGTGGAGGGTATGGAGCATTTAGACAAGGTGATTGATATCGACCAAAGCCCTATTGGCAGAACGCCCCGATCCAATCCTGCCACCTATACCGGCTTATTTAACGATATCCGGGATCTTTTCGCATCCACAGCGGATGCAAAAATGCGGGGCTACGGTCCGGGTCGCTTCTCTTTCAATGTGAAAGGCGGTCGGTGCGAAGCCTGTAACGGCGATGGCCTTGTAAAGATCGAAATGCACTTCCTGGCAGATGTGTATGTCCCTTGTGAGGTCTGCCGCGGACAGCGGTATAACCGGGAAACGCTGGAAGTTTTGTATAAAGGCAAAAACATTGCCCAGGTTTTGGATATGACTGCCGAAGAAGCGGTAACATTTTTTGAAAACCTACCGAAAATCTGCAGAAGGGCGCAAACCCTGGTGGAAGTGGGTCTTGGCTATGTAAAATTGGGTCAGTCCAGTACCACCCTTTCCGGCGGTGAAGCCCAGCGTGTGAAGTTGGCTACAGAATTGGCAAGATCTTCCACTGGGCGTACGGTTTATGTTTTGGATGAACCTACCACCGGTCTGCACGCAGCGGATGTGCATAAATTGATTGAAGTTTTGCAGCAGCTGGTGGATGCGGGCAATACGGTGATTGTGATCGAGCATAATTTGGATGTAATCAAAACTGCCGACTATATTATAGACCTTGGCCCGGAAGGCGGCGATGAAGGCGGACATTTAGTAGCCTGCGGCACACCGGAGCAGGTGGCGAAGGTTCCGGAAAGCTATACCGGCAGCTATTTGAAGAAGTATCTGGAATAAAAAACCGGGTGCAAAGCACCCGGTTCAGAGTGTCAAAAAAGTCGTCAACCGTCAAAATGCGTATTTCTATCTTGGCCCCCTCGTTTTGAGGGGGCTGGCAAAAAACGCAGTTTTTTGACTGGGGGAGTTGCGGCAAACCCTTGCTGCGCAAGGCATTTTGACTTACTGCGCAACTCTCCCCTCTCGAGTATCTATATACACTTCGGGGTCGAGTTGCTTGTCTTGACGACTTTAGTGACCTCTGCCGGTTGAGTCAAAAAACAAGTTTTTTGACAGACAAAACCGGGTGCAAAGCACCCGGTTCGGTTAAAGTGTTTAATAGGAACGGTAGTCGAGCACATCAGACAGCTCGATCAAAGCCTGGTCGCAGCCGCTGTAGATATCCGGTATCAGTATGGGAGAGCAGATATTGCCGGAGTTATCCTGCTGGATGGAAAGGGACATAGTGATCCGGATCTTCTGATCCTGGAGCTTTTCCACAAGCACCGTACCGCCGTGGGCGGCGGCAACGGAATGGGTTAGTTTCATACCCAAACCCAAGCCGTGACGGGGATCTTCCAAACCCGGCTGCCGGGTGTAACGGTTAAACATATTTCCCTGGGCAAAGCGGGCAATATCATCGCAGCTGCTTGTGACAGAAAAGGAAACACGCTGACCATTCTGATTTAAAACGGCTTCGATGGAGCTGCCGGGTTTTGAGAATTTGACGGCATTGGAGATCAGATTGTAAACGGCGCGCCGGAGAAGTTCAGAAGACGCCAGGGTAAATATGCGGTGATTGGGAAGGTTGTATACAATACTGATGTTGTAGGGGGATAATACTGTATTTGCTTTTTCCAGTATTTCCTCAAAAACGGAGCATATCTCGCAGCTGGTCATTCTGGGCTTGGAAACTGTCAGATGGGCAGAATCGGCCATATTGTTCAGAATTCTTCTGATGCGGAATAGATCTTGATGGATTTTGGAAAGCTCTTTGCTGTCAGTTTGGCAGATCCTGTCAACCAGCAGGGAGATTTCGGAAAACGGAATGGTCAGCTGTTGGGCAGCCAAAGCCAGCGCCTGCAATTCTGCCTGGGCGGTGTCCTGTTCCAGGATGAACAGATGCTCATCCTGCAGTGCAGTGATGCTGCAGGGATATGTTGTTCCTGCCAAGCCAATGGTCAAATAAAGATTGCCGTCTTGAAAAGTGTTATATTCACTTTTGCCGGTTTCAATCAAATCTGCAATACGCATACCCACTTCCGCAAAGCGCTGAGCAGCTGCGGCATTGACAGCGGTTATGACACCGTCTGCAGCGATAAAAGCCGGCTCCCGGAGATTGTTTAAAATGGTATGGGATTGATCGGATGACTGCATTGACTCACCTCCTGTAACTGCTCTAAGATAGGTTGTCCTGTTTAACGGATAAATTACGAAAGATTTTCCGTAGAAATTCGACGGATTTCGACAAAGCTATTGTATCTTATTTTTCCGGCAATAGCAAGTATAAATTAAGAAGGTGTTATTTTGGACGTACATACCGACCATCGGAAGCGGATGAAAGACAGATTCCGTAAAGAAGGCCTGGATAATTTTGATGAAAGGCATATGCTGGAGCTGCTGCTTTTTTACTGCGTACCCAGAAAGGATACCAAAGAGCTGGCTGTTCAGCTGCTTGACCATTTTGGCTCTATTGTGCAGGTTTTGGATGCTACCCCGGAGGAATTGGAGAGAATACCGGGAGTTGGAGAGGGTGTTGCCACATTTCTGGCATTGCGTAGGGCGGCAGACCGGTATTATCAGATCAAGCGGGCGGAGCAGGATTGCAATGCACCGCTGAAAACCACGGAGGATTTTGGCAAATATCTCCGTTCACGGTTTGAGCATCAGCGCAATGAGGTGGTTTATCTGCTGTGCTTGGATGCAAAATGCAAGCTCATTAGCTGCATATTTGTAGGAGAGGGCGGTATAAACTCTGCCAATGTTCCTATACGCAGAGTGGTGGAGATGTGTCTTAATGCCAATGCCACCTCGGTTGTGCTGGCTCATAATCATCCCAGCGGCATCGCGATTCCGTCAACGGAAGATGAAAATACCACATACCGTTTGGCGCAGGCGCTGCGGGGCGTGGATGTGTATTTGGCCGATCACTTGGTTTTCTCTGAGGGCGATAGTATATCCATGGCAGTATCCGGTTACTATGATCCTCGTTGGTAAGGAATAAATAATATGAGTAAATTAAAAGAAAAACTAAAGTGTGAGCAAAGGGAATTTAAGCTTTTGCTTCATTCCATTCCTGCTGCGGTTGTAACGCTTTTTGTGGTCAGCGTGATCTGTATGAACCTGCTGGCAAATAAAACGCTTTTGCAGCTGCCCTGGATCGCCATTGACGGGGGCATTCTCGTTTCCTGGCTGTCCTTTATGTGTATGGATATGATAACGAAGCATTTTGGTCCCAAGGCTTCCAATAGTATTACTGTTCTGGCGGCAGCCATCAATCTGCTGACATGCCTCATTTTCTTCGTGGCAAGTGCGATTCCTTCCAATGCCGGGGATTATGAGGCCTTCGACGGGATTTTCGGAGGAACATGGTTTATTCTCCTGGGCAGCACGGTTGCATTTTTGGCGTCCGGCGTGATCAACAATGCGCTCAATTGGCTGATCGGCAAATGTTTTCGCAGAAATCCCAATGGAAAGGCAGCCTTTTTGACAAGAGCTTATGTTTCTACATTTGTAGGTCAGTTTTTGGATAATTTCATATTTTCTGTGATTGTTTTCGTATTTTTTGCCCCGATTTATTGGGATGGATTTCATTGGACTGTCCTGCAGTGCGCTATGTGCGCTCTGACAGGCGCAGTGGCAGAGCTGATTCTGGAGATTGTTCTTTCCCCTGTTGGCTACCGCATCACCCGTAAGTGGCACGAGGAATCTGTGGGCAAGGCATATCTGGATTTTATCGAAAAGGGGAATGGAAGATGAAAGTGTTGATTACCGGAACCAGCCAGGGCATTGGCAAAGCAATTGCGGAGCTTTTTTTGCAGAAAGGGCACAATGTGATCGGCATAGACCGCCAGGGTTCCAATATCCGAAATGAAAAATATATCCATTATACCTGTGATGTGCGGGATCAAGATCATCTGCCCCAAATTGAAGATGTTCAGATTCTGATCAACAATGCCGGCACTCAAAATGAAGCGGATATTGATATCAATCTGAAGGCCTTGATTCATATCACGGAAAAATACGCCGTCCAGCCGAATATTAAGTCGGTGCTCAATATCGGTTCTGCCAGCGGTCATACCGGCGCAGAATTTCCGGAATACTGTGCCAGTAAAGGCGGCGTAATGGCCTATACCAAAAATGTGGCATTGCGGATTGCCCAATATGGCGCAACCTGTAATAGCTTAGATCCCGGCGGTGTGTTCACTCCGTTAAATGACTGTGTAGTAAATGACCCTGTTTTGTGGGAACAAATTATGGCGGAAACGCCCCTGAGAAAGTGGGCAACGGCGGAGGAAATCGCCCAGTGGGCATATTTTCTGACGGTAACCAATACCTTCTGTACCGGTCAGAATATCGTCGTTGACGGCGGCGAATCCATCAATTTCAACTTCGTGTGGAAAGACTGAATATGAAAACACCCCCATTTGTCCACCGGACAAATGGGGGTATGCTTTATCCTTCTATATCCATCATAGTGCCAATAAAGAACGGGATGTGATTTTCACAATCTACCAGCATATACACAAAAGGTCTGTCAAGATACACTTCTTTCGGCTTCTCCGGCGACATTCCTGTCGCCTCTACTACGACTGCGGTTGCAGCACCTGCTTTTGTTCCCTGTTCTGCCACGGAAATAAAGGTCTTATGCAGCACATCGCTGATAAAAAAGCTTCCGTTGGTGAATGTTCCGAAACTGTCAAAATCCGCCTTTTCGGCGTCAAAAGCATTGGACATTCCCATAGATTTCAGAACTTCTGCCATTTTGATATCATAATTGGTTTCAAACTTGGGGATGGCTGTATAGACCAGCTCTTCTTTGGGATTTGCCAGCAATTTATGGAGGGATTCACCGTCCAAAGACGCAATGTATTCCGATACGCTTATCCCCTTGTTGGGAAGCATAGCAACGAAGGCATATTTGCCATCTTTGTAGTATTTTATAAAGCCGGTTGCGTATTTATCCTTGAGGTAATTGGTTTCGGAACCGTACATAAATTCCGCATTCTGCTTCACCCCGTCTTCGGTGGTAAATTGTCCCTCTCTGACCTGATGCTCGGTGTAAGTGGTAGACCACTGGGCGTCAAAGGCAAGGGCGTTGATCAAATACATCACAGCCTCCGGGGGGATCTGATCGATGATCTGCGGAATCATCTCGTCGGTTTTTTCCTTAACCCAGCTGTTGATATCCCGGCAGGTAACATCGTCAAAGGGGACATTGTAAATATCTGCCCCGTAGTGATCTTCAACAACTTTCACAAAATCCGGGTTGACGGTAAAACTTGTATTATCTGTGTACCAAATGGAATTGGCAAGGCTCAGCTTGTATCCTTCGCCCTGGGGAAGGTTTTCCATATAGCTGTGCAAATACTGGTTCAGATCTTCCGTGGTCATACCAAGAACCGATTCCATCTGTTCCAATGTTTCTTCTTCGGCGCCGTTTGCTGTCATCGCCAAAGCACAAAGCACGGACAAAGGAGAGATCAGCGTGTTCTTGCCGCTTTCCTCACATTCCTGGAATAATCGAATCGTAAAATCCGTAACGGAAGCATCCTGCGAGCTGAAATTGCGGGGCGTATTTGTGACATTTGACAAATTGCCTTCCGCGGCACAGCCCGTCAGATTGATGGCTATGGAACCCAAAAGAAGTAAGCTGATCATAACAAAAACTATACGAATTTTTTTCATTGTTGTGCCTCCTTTTTATCATAGAAAAATTCCTATACGAAAGGTGTTTTTGATCCCTTCACTTATTATACAGCATAACAATAGAAAATTCCTTATAAATTTTAAAAAAATATAGAGAAAGCGTTGTTTTTGGAAAAAAATCACCCGCCCTCTTTTTATTTGAATATATATGTGGTATAATTTTATAAAAATTGAAAGGAGGGGCTGCTTTGGATCGTTTTGAATTGGTATCCCCCTATCAGCCTACCGGCGATCAGCCGGAAGCCATTGCTAAGCTTACAGAAGGCGTAAAAATGGGGCTCAAAGAGCAGGTCCTTTTGGGCGTAACCGGTTCGGGCAAGACCTTTACAATGGCCAATATCATTGCCAATGTGAATAAACCCACCTTGGTGCTGGCTCACAATAAAACCCTGGCAGCCCAGCTTTGCAGTGAGTTCCGGGAGTTTTTTCCCAATAATGCGGTTGAGTATTTTATTTCCTACTATGACTATTACCAGCCAGAGGCCTATATCGCCCATACAGATACCTATATCGAAAAGGATTCTGCCATCAATGAAGAGATCGACCGCCTGCGCCATTCAGCCACGGCGGCCCTGTTTGAACGGCGGGATGTAATTGTGGTGTCTTCTGTCAGCTGCTTGTACGGTCTGGGTGACCCCATTGACTACCGCAGTATGGTGATATCCCTGCGGGTGGGGCAGCAGCGGCCTATGGATGAAATTCTGCGCAAACTGACAGAGATCCGTTATGAGCGCAACGATATGGATTTCTCCCGTAATAAATTCCGTGTCCGGGGCGACACTTTGGAAGTCTACCCGGCCTATTGGACAGGCAAAGCCATCCGGGTGGAGTTTTTCGGCGACGAGGTTGACCGGATTTCCGAGATCAATGCTGTGTCCGGTATGGTAGAGCGGTATATCGACCATATTGCTATCTATCCTGCCAGCCACTATGTGGCATCCCGGGAAAAATTGGAACGTGCAATGGCGGAAATCCGGAAAGAATGCGATCAGCAGGTGGAACTTTTTCGTTCCCAGGATAAACTGCTGGAAGCGCAGCGCATTGCCCAAAGAACCAATTATGACCTGGAAATGCTGACAGAAATCGGCTTTTGTACAGGCATCGAGAACTATTCCCGAGTCATCCAGGGCAGAGAACCGGGAACGCCGCCGACTACACTTTTGGATTATTTTCCCGATGATTTTCTGCTGTTTGTGGATGAAAGCCATGTGACATTGCCCCAGTGCCGGGCAATGTACGCCGGTGACCGCAGCCGTAAGGATGCCCTGGTCAATTACGGCTTCCGGCTGCCCTCGGCGTATGATAACAGACCCCTCAATTTTGAGGAATTTGATGCCAAGCTGAACCAGTCTATTTTTGTTTCTGCTACCCCGGCAGAGTACGAGCTGACCCGTTCTGCCCAAACTGTGGAGCAGGTAATCCGCCCCACCGGCCTGTTGGATCCCATCATAGAGGTTCGCCCCATTGAAGGGCAGATAGATGACCTGATAGGGGAGATCAAAGCTCGCAGCGCCCGGAATGAACGGGTGCTGGTGACGACACTGACCAAGAAGATGGCAGAAGATCTGACGGTGTACCTGCAAAAGGCGGATATCCGGGTGCGGTATATGCATTCGGATATCGGTGCAATGGAGCGAATGGAGATTATCCGGGATCTGCGAATGGCAAAATTTGATGTACTTGTGGGTATCAACCTTTTGCGTGAGGGTTTGGACTTGCCGGAAGTGAGCCTGGTTGCCATCCTGGATGCGGATAAGGAGGGCTTCCTCCGTTCCGAAACCAGCTTGATCCAGACCATTGGCCGTGCCGCCCGAAATGCAGAGGGTATGGTGATTATGTATGCCGATGTGATTACCCGTTCTATGAAAGCCGCCATTGACGAAACCCAGCGCAGACGGAGCATCCAGGATGCTTATAACAGAGCCAACGGCATCGTGCCGAAAACGGTCATCAAATCCATCCGGGATCTGATCGAAATATCTTCTTCCACCGCAGAGCGGAAGGGGAAAGCCGGCATCAAGATGACCAAGGCAGAAAAGGAAAAAGAGATTGCCCGTCTGGAAAAGCAGATGAAGGAAGCAGCCAGAATGATGGAGTACGAATATGCTGCCATCCTTCGCGACCAGATCATCGAGCTCCGCGGCAACAACTGAGTGTAGGGACAGGCCTCCGGACTGTCCGTAACAAAACCGACCCCTCGATGGGGTCGGTTTTGTCAGAGTGTCAAAGAACCCCCAAACCGTCAAAATGCAGTATTTCTATCTTGGCCCCCTCGTTTTGAGGGGGCTGGCAAAAAACGCAGTTTTTTGACTGGGGGAGTTACAGAAAACCCTTGCTACGCAAGACATTTTGACTTACTGCTGGGCTCGAACCCTACCGTACCACCTGTACGCCGACGGGGTCGGGTTGTTTGTCTTTGGCGCTTCTTTGCCCTCTGCAGTCTGTCAAAAAATACTTTTTTGACAGACTGACAAAACCGACCCCTCGATGGGGTCGGTTTTGTTTTGATGGTAGAAACCTTAATTGTCATTGCGAGCCCCGCAGGGGCGTGGCAATCTCAAGCTTGTTTTTAGAATCCGGTATAACTTTCTGCTGAGTGGGAAAAAATCCCATTAAAGGGGGAATCCGGTATGGTAAAAGGAATTTCAAAACAGGTGATTGTCGTAAATTCCCAGGATAAAAAACTTTTCGAACAGGCGATTTTCATTCTTTCCGATGAGGCAATCCGTGGAAAGGGTGTCACGGATGATATGCTGCTGAGGGAGGCAAAACAGCTCATCAACAGCCACCGGCGAAAACCAAAAACCAGAAGGTTCATCCATCCGCTGGGATTTTCTGCGGCGGGGGCATTTGCCACAGGCCTTATTTGGCTTTTGACATCCATTCTTTGACTTGCAGTTTGAGTCGATCCGTGATATAATCCCTCCGATTGGAGGTGACCGGGATGAAACTTGGTTCTATGGAAATTAAAAATCCCTTGATCCTTGGGCCTATGGCAGGTGTGACGGATTGGGCATTCCGTACTGTTTGTGCAGAGCTTGGCGCCAATATAACTGTGACGGAGATGGTATCATCCCGTGCGCTGGTTTATAAAGATAAAAAAAGTGCGGCGCTGCTGAAGAAAAATCCCGGTAGCATCTGCGGTGCGCAGATTTTCGGCAATGACCCGGAAATTATGGCGCAGGCGGCGCAGTTGGCGCTGGAAATATCCGGTTGCGACTTTATTGATATCAATATGGGCTGCCCAATGCCGAAAATTGCCAATTCCGGCGATGGCTGCGGTCTTATGCGCACACCGGAGCTGGCAGGGGACATTGTAAAAGCCGTAGTGTCTGCGGTGGATGTTCCGGTTACGGTAAAATGCCGCTTAGGCTGGGATAAAGGCAGTATCAATGTTTTGGATTTTGCCCGGAGAATGGAAGATAACGGCGCATCTATGCTCACTGTCCACGGAAGAACCAGAAGTATGCTTTATTCCGGCACGGCCGATTGGGATATGATCGCTAAAGTTAAGGCACAAAGCAGTATCCCCGTGATTGCCAATGGCGATATTGTAGGCGGAGATTCTGCTCTGCGTTGCTTGAAATGGACAAATGCCGACGGATTGATGATCGGAAGAGCCACCTTTGGCGACCCTTGGATTTTTGCGGAGGTTTCTGCGGCAATGAAAGCAGAAGCTTACCCCGGAAGACCGGCTCTTGCCCAGCGCGTGGATGTGGCGGAGCGCCAGTTTCAGCTTGCCTGCGAAGATAAGGGCGAGCATATTGCCTGCCTGGAAGCGAGAAAACATTTTGCCTGGTATTTGCGGGGCGTGGCTTACAGCAATTACTATAAGGAGCAAATATCGGGGATCAAAACGATGGAAGATGCCCACCGAATTGCCGAAGGCATCCGCCGCGATTTGAAATAATTTCTTATTAAAAACATCATACCCCCCAAAAAGGTGATAAATATGAAAATTGTAGTAAAGGTCGGCACATCCACATTGGCCCATTCCGGCGGCAGATTGAATATCCGCCGTGTGGAACAGCTTTGCAAGGTGCTGAGCGATTTAAAAAATGCAGGGCATCAGATTCTCCTGGTGTCTTCCGGCGCTATCGGTATGGGTGTGGGAAAGCTTGGCCTTTCCGGACGGCCTGGGGATATGCCCGGCAAACAGGCCGCTGCTGCTGTGGGTCAGTGTGAACTGATGTATACATACGATCGGTTGTTTGCCAAATACAACCACAATGTGGCGCAGATCCTGCTCACTGCCGATGATATTCAGGACGAGCGGCGCAGCAGCCATGTCCACGATACCTTGCAGCGGCTTTTGGATTGGAATGCGCTGCCTGTTATTAACGAGAACGATGCAGTTGCCACTGATGAGATCGGTATTCAGACCACAATCGGGGAGAATGATACCCTGTCTGCCATCGTGGCAAGGCTGATTCAGGCAGATATTTTGGTTCTGCTGTCTGATATTGACGGCTTATATACTGCTGATCCTCATAAAGACCCCAATGCAGTTTTGATCCCGGTGGTGGAGAGAATTACGCCGGAGGTCATATCCCTGGCAGGCGGAGTAGGCTCAACCCTCGGTTCTGGCGGAATGGCAACAAAGCTGAAGGCTGCTACCATTGCAACGGAAGCGGGAATTGATATGATCATCGCCAATGGAGAAAATCCCGATGTGCTGTATGATTTGTTTGACGGAAAGCCGGTTGGCACAAAGTTTTTGGGGAAGGGATGCTGCGTATGACCACCATAGACATTCTTCGTAAGGCAAAAGCGGCAGCACCTTCTTTGGCTGCGGCAGATACAGAAACCAAAAACCGGGCATTGTATGCAATGGCGGATGCTTTGGAGGCGGCTTCTGAAGAAATTCTCATGGCAAATGCTGAGGATATGGAAGCAGCCAAAGGTCAAATATCCGATGTGATGCTGGATCGCCTGTGCCTGACCCAAAGCCGCATTGCCGGTATGGCGGAGGGAATCCGCCAGGTAGCGGAACTTCCCGACCCGGTTGGTGCAGTGCAAAATCGTGTGCAGCGCCCTAATGGTATGGTAATCGAGAAAGTTTTGGTTCCTATGGGTGTGGTGGCGATTATTTATGAGAGCCGGCCCAATGTAACCTCCGATGCTGCCGCATTGGCGTTAAAATCCGGCAATGCCTGCGTGCTGCGGGGCGGAAAAGAAGCTTTCCGCAGTGCCAATGCTATTGTAAATGCTATGCAAAAGGGACTTGCTTCATCGGGATTACCCTGTGAGCTGGTTCAGCTTGTGCAGGATACAACCCGGCAAAGCGCCCAGGAACTGATGACGGCTGTGGGGCTTGTGGATCTGCTGATTCCCCGGGGCGGCGCAGGTCTGATCCGCGCCTGTACAGAAAATGCAAAAGTTCCCTGTATCCAAACAGGAACGGGAATTTGCCATATTTTTGTGGATAAATCCGCCGATCAGCGGATGGCTTTGGATATTCTGGAAAATGCCAAAACCAGCCGCCCCTCGGTGTGCAATGCTGCAGAGGTCTGCCTGGTTCACCGGGAAATCGCAAAGGAATTTCTCCCAAAGCTGCAGGAAAGACTGGTAACTGCCCGGCAGACCAATCCTGTAGAACTTCGCCTGGATGCCGCGGCAGCGGAAATTATTTCCGGCGTTCCTGCCGGTCAGACGGACTTTGATACGGAATTTTTAGATTATATTCTGGCAGTTGCGGTTGTGGAGGATGTGCAGCAGGCGGCAGCCCATATTGCCAAGCATTCCACAGGTCACAGCGAAGCAATTTTGACTTCCGATCAGGCCGCTGCGGACTATTTTACAAAAACGGTAGACAGCGCTGCGGTCTATGTCAATTGCTCCACACGGTTTACCGATGGCGGAGAGTTTGGCTTGGGCTGCGAAATGGGAATCTCTACTCAAAAGCTTCACGCAAGAGGACCTATGGGCCTGGAAGAATTGTGCTGCTACAAGTATGTGATCCGCGGCGAAGGACAGGTGAGGTAACAAGATGGAAATGACAGTTGGATTTATCGGCACCGGCAATATGGGTGGTGCTCTTGCCAGAGCTGCGGCAAAAGCTGTTCCCGGCAAGGATATTTACCTGTATGACAGTTTTGAAGAAAAGTCTGCAGCTTTGGCAGAAGAATTGGGCTGCACAGCAGGCACTATGACGGATGCTGCCAAATGCAGATATCTTTTCCTGGGTGTCAAGCCTCAGATGATGGAGCAGATGTTTGCGCAGCTTGCCCCTGTGCTGGCGCAGCAGGAAGAAACTGTTCTGGTGTCCATGGCAGCGGGCGTATCCATTGCCCGGATTCAGCAATTGGCAGGTAAAGCGTACCCTGTGATCCGTATTATGCCCAATATGCCCGTATCTGTTGGCGAAGGTATGATTTTGTATGATGTATCGGATAATGTAACAGAAGAGCAGTTAGATGGCTTCCTAAAATGTATGGCTTATTCCGGCAAGCTGGACAGACTGCAGGAGAAGCTGATCGATGCAGGAACATCTGTGTCCGGCTGCGGACCTGCATTTGCTTTCTTGTTTGTGGAAGCACTGACCCAGGGTGGTGTAGCCTGCGGTCTGACAGAAGAACAGGCAATGCTTTATGCCAAGCAGACCCTTCTGGGCGCAGCAAGGTTAGCGTTGGAATCTTCCAACCATCCCTCTCAACTTCGCCAGGCAGTCTGCTCTCCCGGCGGTTCTACCATCGAGGGAATCTATGCGCTGGAAAATGCCAAATTTTCCGAAGCAGTCATAGAGGCTGTGAAAGCATCCTATAAACGTAATCAGGAATTAGGTAAATAAAAATATTTGCGGCACACCTTGCAGTGTGCCGCAAATATTTTTAAACTTCCTTGCTCTTGGTTGCGATCTGTGTCAAACACAGGCCGAGGAAATCTGCCGGTGTCATAGCGCCCAGATCGTCGCCCTTCCGGGTGCGGACAGAAACAGTGCCGCTTTCCATATCCCGGTCGCCAACAACCAGCATATAGGGAACTTTCTGCAGCTGTGCTTCCCGGATCTTGTAGCCCAGCTTTTCGCTGCGGCAGTCGCTTTCTGCCTTGATGCCGGCAGCTTTCAACTGCTCGACCAGCTCATTGGCATAGCCGTGGGTGCGGTCGGTGATGGGCAGAACCCGAACCTGCTCGGGCATCATCCACAGAGGCAGCGCACCGGCGTAACGCTCAATGAGGTAAGCCAGAGTCCGCTCGTAGCAGCCCAAAGAGGTGCGGTGGATGATATAGGGGGTCTTCTTCTGACCGTCAGCATCCACATATTCCATACCGAACTTCTGCGCCAGCAGCATATCGATCTGAATGGTAACGATGGTATCTTCCTTGCCAAAAACGTTCTTGTACTGAATGTCCAGCTTAGGACCGTAGAAGGCAGCTTCGCCGATACCAACCTCGTATTCCACGCCCAGCCGATCCAGAATGTCTTTCATAACTGCCTGTGCTTCGTTCCATTGCTCTGCAGTGCCTTCATACTTGGTACCTGCCTTGGCGGGATCCCACTGAGAGAACCGGAAGGAGCAATTTTCCAGCATACCGACAGTGTCCAGAACATACTTAGCCAGTTCCAAACAGCCCTTGAATTCTTCTTCCAGCTGATCGGGGCGAAGTACCAGGTGGCCTTCGGAAATGGTGAACTGACGCACACGGATCAGACCGTGCATTTCGCCGGAATCCTCGTTGCGGAAGAGGGTGGAGGTCTCGCCTAAACGCATAGGCAGATCCCGGTAGGAACGGGCGCGGTTAAGATAAACCTGATACTGGAAGGGGCAGGTCATAGGACGCAGAGCGAAGCACTCTTTTTCCTCGTCGTGGGGATCGCCCAAAACGAACATACCGTCCAAATAGTGATCCCAGTGGCCGGAGATCTTGTACAGCTCCCGCTTTGCCATTAAGGGAGTCTTGGTCAGCAGGTAGCCGCGCTTCTGTTCTTCATCTTCTACCCAGCGCTGCAAAGTCTGAATCACTCTTGCACCCTTGGGCAGCAGGATGGGCAGACCCTGGCCGATCTCTTCCACGGTTGTGAAAAATTCCAGTTCGCGACCGAGCTTGTTGTGATCCCGCTTCAAGGCCTCAGCCTGCTTTTCCAGATAGACATCCAGTTCTTCCTTGCTGGGGAAGCCGATGCCGTAGATTCTTTGCAGCATCTTGCGGTTGGAGTCGCCGCGCCAGTATGCGCCGCAGGACTTGGTCAGTTTAAAGCCGTTGTGCTTGACTCTGCCGGTGTGATCCAGGTGAGGACCGGCGCACAGGTCGGTAAAATCACCCTGTGTATAGAAGGAGATGACTGCATCCTCCGGCAGATCTTCAATCAGCTCTACCTTATAAGGCTCGTT
>JAZRLK010000021.1:0-3984 GCA_045646805.1 Faecousia sp. | reverse complement strand
CTCTGTGTCATTGCGAGCCCCGTCAGGGGCGTGGCAATCTCATAGTAGGCAGTTTCTTCTATCGCAAGCTTACCTGAACAAGTAAGATTGTACCAAGAGATTCCCACGGGTCTAACGACCCTCGGAATGACACCCGGTTCGGCAGCTTGATTGGAATGATAAACAATCATTTATAGCAAAACATTGGGCATCTCACATTTGAGATGCCCAATGTTTGTATGTAGTGTTATTCTGCAATTACTTCTTCAATTGCTTCCTCTGCAGCTACTTCTGCAATTGCTTCTTCAGCAGCTTCTTCCTTGGGGAAATAGAATGCCAAAGGAACCAGAAGCAGCAAGCCTGCGCAGCTGATAATATCCAAACCGCCCTGGAACAAAATGGTGATTATACGCCAAACAAAATCCCAGGAGAAATGGCGGCTGAATACAGAAATATAACTAATCAGGCTGGAAATCACGCCCAAAATACCGGAGCCGCACAGCAGCACGATCAGCACGGCACCTGCAATGGGAACAGCCGGACTTTTCACCTTCATCAGGGAGAAAACCACCAGATAGGCAGCAAACAGGAAGGGAATCACATCCCCGAAAAACTGGGAAACCAAAGTGCTGAACTGGAAATGGTCAAAGACGATGAAGAAAATAATCTGATAAACAAAATTTACAAAGAGGCAGGCCAGAGAACACAGACCGGCAAGGGCCAAAATTTTCTTGTGGTCACCCTGTTTCCACTGGAAGAAGGCGGCGCCGGCGTAGCAAGCAGCAGTCGCTACACCCAGGAAAGAGCCGATCAGCGAAGATGCGGAAAGCAGGAAAAAGCCGAAGGTGGCAAACATATTTCTGAATTGACCGAACATATCGATCAGGGCGTTGATTGCCGTGACGCAAAAAACAGCCGCAAGGCAAATCATAGCAATCATAGAAAGCAATTTTTTCTTTTCGGTTAAAATTTTCATAAAAATACTCCTTTTTAATTATTTTTTTGTTGTTCCAGATAGATTAGCAGCACGGCGATATCCGCAGGGCTAACGCCGGAAATACGGCCTGCCTGGCCGATGGATACGGGGCGGATTTGAGACAGCTTCTGCCGTGCCTCCAGGCGCAAACCGGCAATGCTCTCATAATCCATATTTTCCGGCAAGCGCCGGGATTCTTCCTTGCGGAAGGCCTCCACCTGCTTTTCCTGCCGGGCAAGATAACCGGCGTATTTGATCTGGATCTGCACTTCCTCCGTAACTGCGAGGGGAAGATCCGGTCTGCCGGGGTCAAAGGGGGCAAGATCTTCGTAGGTTACCTGGGGTCGGCGGAGCAGATCTGCCAGCCGGGCAGAATTGGCAACGGGATGCTCACCCCGGGCTTCCAGCATTTGGTTGAGGGCATCGCTGGCCGGTGCGCCGCAGCTTTCCAAACGGGCCATTTCCTTTTCCACTGCCCGGTATTTTTCTTCCACCTGCGCCAGCCGTTCCGGGGGCACAAGTCCCACTGCTGCGCCAATGGCGGTTAATCGGGCATCGGCATTATCCTGCCGGTGCAAAAGGCGGTATTCCGAGCGGCTTGTCATAATCCGGTAGGGTTCTTCCGTTCCCTTGGTCACCAGATCGTCGATGAGGGTGCCGATATAGCTGGTATCCCGGGTCAGAATCATAGGCTCCTTGCCCTGGATCTTCAGGGCGGCATTGATACCTGCCACCAAGCCCTGGACCGCTGCTTCCTCATAGCCGGAAGAGCCGTTGAACTGACCTGCGCCATATAGACCGGGCACTTTTTTGTGCTCCAAAGTGGGTAGTAACTCCGTAGGGTCAACGCATTCATATTCGATGGCGTAGGCAGGGCGCATCATCTGGGCATTTTCCAAACCGGGCACGGTGCGCAGCATTTGAAGCTGCACATCCTCCGGCAGAGAAGAAGAAAAGCCCTGAATATACATCTCTTCCGTATCCAGTCCGCAGGGCTCGATGAAAAGCTGATGGCGTTCCTTGTCTGCAAACCGGTCTACCTTGGTTTCAATGCTGGGGCAATACCGGGGGCCTACGCCGGAGATGGTTCCGTCAAACATAGGGCTGCGGTGGAAATTATCCCGGATAATCTTATGGGTCTGCTCGTTGGTATATGTGAGGTAACACACCGCTTGATTGTTCAGCTTGTGTTCTGTTCGGAAGGAGAAGGGTTCCGGTGTTTCGTCACCGGGCTGAATTTCCATTTTGGAAAAATCAATGCTCCGGCGGTTCACTCTGGGCGGCGTTCCGGTTTTGAACCGGCGCAGACCCAATCCCAACTGCCGCAGATTTTCCGATAGTCCCAATGACGGATGCATCCCGTCCGGGCCGGAGGATATCACCGATTCGCCGGTGATGATGGTGCTGTCTAAATATGTGCCGGTGGCCAAAATCACCGCTTTTGTTGGGTAAATTGCGCCCAAATGGGTTTTTACCCCGGAAACAGCCCCGTTTTCTGTTAATACTTCTGTGACCATTGCCTGCTTGAGCTGCAGGTTCTCCTGCTGCTCAACGGTGTGCTTCATCACTTCCTGGTATTTCCGCCGGTCAGCCTGGGCCCGGAGAGAATGCACTGCCGGACCTTTGCCCCGGTTGAGCATACGGTACTGGATGCAGGCTTTGTCTGCGGCAAGTCCCATCTCACCGCCCAAGGCATCCAGCTCCCGGACAAGATGACCCTTGCCCGTTCCGCCGATGGCAGGATTGCAGGGCATATTGCCCACTGCATCCAAGTTGATGGTGAAAAGCACCGTCTGCAAGCCCAGCCGGGCAGAAGCCAACGCTGCCTCGATTCCGGCGTGACCTGCGCCCACCACGGCAACATCAAAGCTTTGTGCCAGATAGGTTGTCATTGTGCATCCTCCGGGGCAGCTTTTTTCTCTTCCTTCGGCATCACAAAGGGCTTGCAAACCACTTCGCAGCGGTTAATGGGTGTGCCGAGGGCGTGGAATTTTTCCTCATAGCCGGTCATAATGCCGACAATGCCGTTTTCGTGGAGATTCCGGGTCAGATTGTTCACCTGCAAGCCGCAGGCGGCAAATTCCTCCACGCTGAATTCAAACAAAGGAGCATTGTCGGTTTTAAAATGAAATTCTCCGTTGAGTTTAACCACCCGGCAGTACTTGTCCAAAAAGCCCCGATGGGTCAAACGACGCTTGGCATTTTTATTTCTGGGCCAGGGATCGGGGAAGTTGATGAACAGGCGGTCAATCTCCTCACCGGCAAAAATTTCCTCGATATTGGCAACATCCATATCAATATAAAACACATTGGTAAGCCCCATACTCTTGGCTTTTTCCATAGCCACAACCATAGCCTCCCGGCACCGCTCCACGGCGATCATCAGAACATCGGGATTGGCCTGGGCAGTTTCGGCGGTGAATTTACCCTTTCCGCAGCCAACCTCTACCCAAAGAGCAGAGCAATCCGGCTTCAAACTCCGCCAGTTTCCCTTTAACTGCTCCGGCTGTGCGATCCGGTAGGCGCTGCACCGTTCCATCCGGGGCTCCAAATTGCGCATTTTTCTCATTCTCATAAGGCATTCCTCCCCATCCTATTGCTTAATAAAATTATAGCAGATAGAAAGAGAACAGTCAATTTATTCCCTCAATATTTTTTAGGACAAGGCAATACCCTAAATTTATTCTTTATTATTTATTCAATATTATTTATTATTTAAATCGATAATCGTGCAGTTATCGAAAAGAATAAAGAAGAAATAATAAATAATAAATAAGAAATGTTTTCAGGCAACAGCTACCGTTATTGTCATTGCGAGCCGCAACGCGGCGTGGCAATCTCGTAGTATGCAGTTACTTCTATTGCAAGCTTGCCTGAACACGAAACATTGTACCAGGAGATTCCCACGCCTGCTAACGCAGGCTCGGAATGACACCCGGTTCGATAGCTTTTATAGTGCGCTAAACAATCATTTAGCGGCAGTTGCTTGAAAAAGAGAGAATAAAATGCTATAATAATTAAAAGGAGGG
>JAZRLK010000020.1:0-8075 GCA_045646805.1 Faecousia sp. | reverse complement strand
CTTTGATTTTGGTGCATCTGGTTTAAGCTATGAATATGACGGCGTAATTTATGAATCTTTGGGCAACGGTTATATTCGTGTAACATTGGATGTTGCAAAACTTAACAGAACAAACCTTCAGAACAATCGGGATAATGCTCCCGAAACGGTTGGCGTGCTCTTTGTTCGTGGCGATTGGAGCAGCGCAGCCGGTACCATTGACAATGTTCGCTGCCTGAAGCTGAATGAAGGTTCGAATGAAGGCGACAACGAAGAAACGGTTTATAGAGGTGTGCCAATGCTGGCAGGTGGCGACCTGACATTGGATATCGGCACTGGCGTTTACAGTCAGGTGAGCTTCGAGTACATCATTACCAACGACAGTGATTTCCACGTTTGCTTCATCGGTGAGGACTGGAGCCATTTCTACGGTTACTTCAATTTCGATGCTGACGGCGCAGTGCTGAATTATTCCGGCGTTTCGACAGAAAAACTGGAAGATGGCTACGTCAGAGTTACCCTGGATGTTGATGCACTGTCCAAGACTAACAATCAGGAAAACCTGGATGGGAAACCCAGCCTGCTGAAGAGACTGTATATCCGCGGTGACTGGTCTGCTGCCAACGGCTACATTGATAATATTAAGACTGTAGCAGGGGAGCGGGAGATCGTAAGAGGTAAGAATTTGCCCAACGTTGCCAATATTGATTTCCATAAGTTTGCTGCTGCTTACGATTCCATCACTCTGGACTACAAGATTTCCGGTGGTGAAATGAAGGTTCAGCTGCTGGACGAAAATGGAAATGCATCTGATATTTATCTCTTTAACGCAAATGGCGAAGTGACCGACTATGCCGGCATCACCACATCGTTGCGTTCCGACGGATATCAGAAGATCATCTTCAAGCTTTCTCAGCTTACCAATGCACCTGACAAGGTTGCAACAGTTCGGGTGCTGGCTGATAGCACCGCCAAAGGCTATGTGGATAATGCCCAGTTCCTAAAGACGGAAAGTGCAACCTATGCCCGAATTGGTGTTATCAGCGACACCCACTTGGGTTATGACCATCAGGGCGCTGTGGATGTCAATCGTCAGTCACAACGACTGGAAAGATTGCTGACTAACTACAAACTGATGGGTGTAGATGGCATTGTTGTCGCCGGTGACTTGGTTGACCACGGCACATTGGCAGAAAAGAAAGCCTGGATGGAGGTCTTTGCAGAGGTTTGGCTGCGGGTATTCCCCAACTTTACCAATGATCTGACCGGCGAGCCTGTAGAGCCTATCATCATCTATGGTAACCACGATACCGATTTGGTCAATGACGCCTGGTGGCCTGAATCTCTGGGTGAGTACAAGCCTGGTTATATGACCAATGTCAACGGCTACTACTTTGTGGCAGCACAGTATATGGAAGAATATGCTGCTACCGATTATCTCGCAGCTGCCCGTGAGGACAGCAACGGCAATCCCTTCTTCTATGTTCAGCACTGTGATTTCGAAGGAATTCTGTATAACCACACAAATGTGGATCACGGCACAGGCCTGACTGCAATGGATGATCTGTGGTATGATTCCAATGCCATTACCCTCAATGGTCACACCCACTTTACTATGACCGATGAGCGTAGCATTTGGCAGCCTTCTGATGCTGAGGATCCTCGTTTTACATCTATCGACTGTTCGTCCATTAACTATGGTTGTGTTGCAGATGGCTATACAATGAATGGCAATCGAAACGATGTGGTACAAGGTTTGTATATTGTCTTGAATGGTAGCGAAGTAAGTATCACTCGTTTGAGTTTCCACGACGAAACCGATACCGATGGTGAGCAGATCGGTGCAATCTGGAGCTTTGATGCTGCAGATCCCAATGATAAGCCCTATGGCTATGAAACCAGAGCCAATGTAACTAATAAGCCTGTGTTTGCTGCGGCTGCTAAGATTACCGTAACAGCACAAACCAGCACCTCTGCAACTATTTCCTTCCCGGCAGCTACGGTGACTGCACCTGCAGGCTTCAGCGATATGGTGCAAGGTTATCGGGTTGTTGTGCTGGACAAGACTACCGGAGAGGTTGTCAGCGAGCAGATTATCACAACCGCTTACCATATTGACAGCAATCCTGACCGTATGCAGTCTTCCTATCAGGCAACGATTTCTGATTTGACAGCAAATACCGATTATGAAATTCAGGTATATGCTGTGGAATTCTATCAGGTGGAAAGCGATCCGCTGACCTTAGCAATTAAACTGTCATAATGTTTCTTGATGTTTAAGAAACATACGGTGGCGGCAGAATATTCTGCCGCCACCAAAGAAACAACTGAGACACCTCTAAAAGTTAATTTGAATAGTTAGTTTTTAGAGTTGCCTTGCGGATGCATATTAGATCTTTTGCAAATGAGGAAAGGTCAATGAAAAAGAAAATTTTTAGTCAGTATCCATACCGTATAGAGCTGCATTCCCACACAAATCCTGGTAGTGGCTGCAGTACGCTGACACCGGCAGAATTGGTGCGTATTTATACCGAAAAAGGATATCACGGTGTCGTGATAACCAATCATTTAGAGCCGGATAAGCTGCTCTTTGGGAAAGAGGAAGCAATCGCTATGTATATGCGGGACTATGAAGCGGCAAAGACTGCAGCAGAGCAATATGGTATAGCGGTATATTTAGGCGTGGAGCTTCGTTTTAAGGAAAATATCAACGACTATCTGATTTATGGTGTTGATGAGTATTTGCTGAATGTATTTTATGACTATATTCCTACAGACCTGAAAACTTTCCGCAATGAGGTCAGTTTGGCCAATAGCGTAATTTTGCAGGCCCATCCGTTTCGGTCTAATATGGTGTTTGCAGAGCCTTCCTTGTTAGACGGTATGGAGTGTATGAATATGCACCCCAGGCATAATAGCGCTGTAGGACTGGCAACACAGTATGCCTATGAGAAAAACCTGCAAATCAAAATTGCAGGTGGCGACTGTCATGGAATGGGGGATCAGGGACTGGCAGCACTTCGCACAAAGGTATTGCCAAAGGATTCTTTTGAAATTGCGGAAATCTTAAAGTCCGGAGATTATGTGTTTGAAATCGGCGGCGGTTCTCTGTGGATGCCGTAAGGGAGCTTTGTTATGAATCTGACATTACATTACTATGATGTATATCCTAAGGTATTTTTAATCAATCGTGAAACGAAAATCACGATCCGTCCCTTGGGGCAGCATGTTGCGTTTTCCGGAGAGTATCAGCTCCGTATTCTAAGCGCAGCCCAGGGCAGACCTGGATGCTACCCCTGCCACGAAAACTATGTAGATATGCAAGTGCAAACCCTGCCGGACGGTTGCATTCAATTTATCCATTGTTTTGCACAGGAAGGGCAGTACCTGATTCAAATTCAAAAGGATGGCAACTGGGTGGTGGAATTGCCTCTGTACGCACTAAGCGAGGATATGGAAGGTCGGTATCCCTATTGGGGAGACCTGCATATTCATACAAGTCGCTCCGATGGACAGCAGGCACCGGCTATTGTAGCTGCCAATTACCGCAAGAACGGTTATGACTTTATGGCAATTACAGACCACGAGCGGTATTATCCTTCCTTAGAGGCAAAAGACGCCTACCAGGATGTACCTATTGACCTGAACATCGTAGAAGGCGAAGAAGTTCACCTTCCTGATAACGATGTACACATCGTAAATTTTGGTGGTCAGTACAGTGTTAATGGACTTTTGGAAAGCAGCTGGCAGAGCAAGCAAAGCACCCGGCGTTCTCTGATGGACAATCCGCCGGAAGTTCTGACGAAAGAACAGTACCGCCAGCAAGTAATGGATTTAATACCGACACTCAATATACCGAAGCATATTGAACCCTTTGCCTATGCCTCCTGTATTTGGATTCTTGAGCATATCCGAAAGGGCGATGGATTGGGTATCTTCTGTCATCCCTACTGGAAAATTGGCGGTCCTTATCAGATTCCGGAAGCATTTACAGAATATATGACCCAGCAGCATCCTTTTGATGCTTTTGAGGTACTGGGCGGAGAGCTTTATTATGAACAAAACGGATTTCAGACCATCCGCTATTATGAGGACAAAGCCAAGGGCATCCGCTATCCCATCGTAGGCTCTACTGACAGTCATAATTCGCTTCCCGATCATTCGCAAATGGCTTTGATGGCATCTACTTTTGTATTTGCTAAGGAAAACAGCCGCAAGGCATTAATCTGCGCAATTAAGGACGAATACTCTGTGGCTGTAGATACCATTTCTGCGGAATATCGGCTGGTGGGCGATTTCCGTTTGGTGAAATATGCCCGTTTCCTGCTGGACGAGATCACGCCCTTGCACGATGAACTGTGCTTTGAGGAGGGCAGATTGATGAAAGCCTATGCAACCGGAGATTCGGATGCTGCAGAGGGACTGAAATTTATTGCAGGCAGAATGGACAAGTTTTATCAAAAATACTTTTACCTGTAAAAGGGGGATGCACAATGAGAGAATATGAGCAATTCGAGAGAATTGGTACAATGCCCCACAGAAGCTATTATGTTCCCTTTGCACCTGACGATCAGGCAGGTACAATCTATGGCATTGTTGACCGCACAACCAGTTCTCGTTTTATGTCTTTGGATGGTGTGTGGCAAATCAAGCAACACGACCATATTGAGGATTTTGATGTAAACGAAGAACTTACAGAAACGATCCCTGTTCCTTCCTGCGTACAGATGTACGGCTACGACCATATCCAGTACATCAATCAGCGCGTTCCTTTTCCTGTAATTGTACCTTATGTGCCTTATGAGAATCCTTGCTGGCATTACCGTCGTACATTTTCTCTGGTTAAAAAAACAGGGGAAAGGTACTACCTGAATTTTGAGGGAGTGGACAGTGCATTTTATCTGTACATAAACGGTCAGTTAAAGGGCTATTCTCAAATCTCTCACGCAACCAGTGAATTTGATGTAACCGATATGGTTCAAAACGGTGAGAATACCATCGATGTATATGTTCTGAAATGGTGTGCATCCAGCTATCTGGAGGTGCAGGATAAGTTCCGTTTCTCCGGTATTTTCCGCAATGTCTATTTACTCACCCGTCCGGAAAACCATATTACTGACTATAAAATGGAAACCAAGCTGACGGGAAATGACGGCATCCTGATATTCCAAAATGAAAGTTCTGTGGAAATTCAAATTTCCTTTGAGGGCAATTCCTATTCCGTCGCCCCTAACGAAATAACAGAAATTACTGTTTCCAATGTGAAACAATGGACAGCAGAAGAACCCAATCTGTACGATTTGAGCATTTCTGCCAACGGGGAAATTATCTATGAAAAGATAGGCTTCCGGCAGATTACCATTGAGGGAAAAGTATTTAAAATCAATGGTAAGCATAGAAAGCTTAAGGGTGTCAACCGCCATGATTTTAACTGCGAAACCGGCGCAACTGTTACACTGGAAAATATGGTGCAGGATCTTGAACTGATGAAACAGCTCAATGTCAATGCCATCCGCACCTCCCACTATCCAAACAGACCGGAATTCTATCAGCTTTGTGATGTATTCGGCCTTTATGTGATGGATGAGGCAGACCTGGAAATGCATTGCTTTGTAGCCTGCACCGGTGAGTTTGATACCAAGACCTGGTCTGAGTATGCGGAAAATATGATTTTTGAACCGGGCATTACGGACCGTTATCACGCTCTTGTGGAACGGGATAAAAACCGCCCCTGTGTTATCATTTGGTCCCTGGGCAATGAAAGCTCCTTTGGTCAGGCTTTCTTTGAGGGTGCCGGCTATATTAAAAAGCGGGATAACACCCGTCCTGTCCATTACGAAGATCTGCAGTATGCCGATCCCAAGTATTATTACAGCGAATATGTGGATATGGTCAGTATGATGTATCCCTCTATTGAAATGATCAAAGAGAAGGTACTGAATAACCCTGAGGAAACAAGACCCTTTGTGCTGTGTGAGTACACCCACGCTATGGGTAATAGCTGCGGCGATATTTGGGATTACTGGCAACTTATCAATAGTAGCGACCAGCTTATGGGCGGCTTTGTTTGGGAATGGGCAGACCACGCCATCAAGACGGAAAAGGGATTTTTGTACGGCGGTGACTTCGGCGAAACAGAGCATGACGGCAATTTCTGTGTGGACGGTCTGTTGACACCAGATCGGAAAATGAAATCCGGTGCACTGGAGATGAAAGCAGTCTATGGTGGAAAGGAAAAAGATCTTCCTTGTGAAGTGGAAATCCCGGACAATACCCGCAAAAATGCGCAGAAGATTACCATATTTGTGGATGAAAAAACTGGCGAACTGACATCCATCCAAGCAGATGGTACTGAAATTCTGCGTACGCCTATGCATTTTAATATTACCCGGTATACCGATAACGAGCGTTACTTTATGGCATACTGGCTGGATAAATACCACATGGATCGTTGCAAGCCGATTGCAGTATCCTGTGAAAGGATCGAAAAGGGTTATCAGGTAAAGGGATGCCTGTGTGCCAACTGCCTGCTGCCGGCACTGGAATATACTACAACCTATACAGTAGACGGCAATGTGCTGACTGTGGAAGTGGACTATAAGGCTGCTGATTATATTGAAGGCTTCCCCCGGGTAGGATTGGAGTTTACAATAGATAAAGCCTTTGCAGACTTTTCTTATGTTGGCTATGGTCCTACAGAAAGCTATGTAGATAAGCATACCGCTTGCGACTATGGCTATTTTGAAAGTACAGCTCAGGAAAACTATAATAACGACTATATCCGTCCTCAGGAATCCGGTAGTCACTATGGCTGCAGCTATCTTGCAGTCAAAAATCTATTTGAATTGACAGCAGAAAAACCATTCTCCTGTTCTGTAAATCCTTATACGACTGTGCAGCTTCGGGATACCTGGCATAACTTTGATTTGCCGGAAAATGATTTTGTCAATATCTGTATAGACCTTGCTTCGCGAGGTGCGGGTTCCAGTTCCTGCGGCCCTGCATTATTGCCGCAATACGAGATATCTAAAGACGGGAAAAATATTTTCAAGTTTCGGTTTTAAGGAATTTTCCCTAATGTTCTGATAAAAAAGACAAGTAAACTATCCCGATGGTATGGCCATCAGGGGTGTAATAAAAAAGGAGGAACAATTATGCAAAAGAATCTAAAAAAGATTCTGTCGGCAGTCTTGACGCTTGCAATGCTGTTAAGCCTTTGTGCTCCGGTATTCAGTGTTTCTGCGGCAGAAGAGCTGACAAAGGTTACCCAGTGGAATCTGTCCCTTGGGGATGAGATTGCCGCAAACTTTTGTGTCAGCGTATCTGATTCAGTCAGCGATGATGCCGTGATGGTGGTAACCGACGGTTACGGTACCCATCAGTATCCCTTGTCCGCAGCAGAAAAAGATGAGAGTGGTAACTATCTCTTTACTGCTCGTATGGCAGCAGCTCAGCTTGCTGACACGATTACCCTGCAACTGCAGGATGGAGATGCTGTGGGCACTGCCCATACATATTCCGCAGTAGATTATGCCAATTCCGTTTTGGGCGGTAACTATGGCGAAAGCACCAAGGCCTTGGTAAAGGCTATGCTGCACTACGGCGCTGCCGCCCAGACCTACTTCGGATACAATACCGAAAATCTTGCCAATGCAGGAATTGCAGCTGCCGAAGCTGTGGAAGTCCCTGCAGTAGATGCGTCCAATATGGTTTCCGGCAAGGTAAGCGGTATTTCTTTCTATGGTGCGTCCTTGGTATTTCAGTCCAAGATAGCTGTCCGTTTCTACTTTAAGGTTACTGGTGATATCAATAGCTATGCTTTCAGCACTGGTACACCTATTGCCAAGGATGGTTTGTACTTCATTGAAGTGGCTGACATCAATCCACAGGATTATGCAAACACCATTACAGTGACTGTCAACGATGCTTTGACTGTAAGCTACAGCCCCTTGACTTACATCTCCCGTAAGGCAAGCGGCACAAATGAAGCACTGGCTAATCTGGTAAAGGCAATGTATACCTACCACTTAGCTGCAATCAGCTACGTACCCGATCCTGTTGTCCGCGGTCAGCAGATCACTTCCGGTACCGATCTG
>JAZRLK010000019.1:0-12859 GCA_045646805.1 Faecousia sp. | reverse complement strand
CCAAGGCCATCCCCAACCTGCTGGTTGCTGGCGAGGCTGTTGGCGGCATTCACGGCCGTAACCGCTTGATGGGTAACAGTCTGCTGGATATTATCGTCTTTGGCCGTAACGCCGGCAAGGCTGCAGCAGCCAAGGCAAAGGAAGTAACTTTGGGCGCACCCAATCTGAACCATATTTATGCGTATGCGCAAATGCTGCAGCAGGCGGACTGCACCGAAGCAGGTGTTTCGCCGCTGCTGCTGCCCAAGTATACCCGGCATGAGAGGTAATCATTATGAGAGAAATCAATGTCAGCGCCATCACGGATGTGGTAGAGCGGCTTTGTATTGAAGCCAACACCTATCTTCCCGGTGATGTAAAATGCGCTATTGAGACCTGCCGTGCCTGCGAGGACAGCGCCATTGCACAGGGCGTTTTGGATAAAATTATCGAAAACTACAACATCGCAGACAGGGAAAATGTTCCCATCTGTCAGGATACGGGTATGGCCTGTGTGTTCCTGGAGATCGGGCAGGATGTCCATCTGGTAGGCGGCAACCTGCGGGAAGCGGTGGATGAAGGCGTGCGCCGGGGTTATGACCGGGGTTACCTGCGCAAAAGCGTAGTTGGTGACCCTGTCCGCCGGGGCAACACCGGAGATAATACCCCTGCTGTGCTGTACACGGAGATCGTTCCCGGTGAAAATGTGAAGATTACCGTAGGACCTAAGGGTTTCGGCAGTGAGAATATGAGCGCAATCCGGATGTTCAAGCCCTCTGCAGGACTCCAGGGTATCAAGGATTTTATTTTGGAAACTGTGGAAAATGCAGGTCCGAATCCTTGCCCCCCGATGGTAATCGGCGTGGGCATCGGCGGCACATTTGATAAAGCTGCGCTCCTTGCCAAAAAGGCAATTATGCGCCCCCTGGACACCCATCACCCCGACCCCTTCTATGCAGAACTGGAAGATGAAATGCTCCAAAAGGTCAATGCGCTGGGTATCGGTCCTCAGGGCTTTGGCGGCAAAACCACCGCCATTGGTTTGAATATCGAAACTATGCCCACCCATATTGCCGGTATGCCCTGTGCCATCAATATCAACTGCCATGTAACCCGGCATAAGACGGAGGTGCTGTAAATGGAAAAGCATATTACACTGCCTTTGACGGAAGAACTGGCAAAGACTTTGAAGGCCGGCGATATTGTCTATCTGACCGGCACGATCTATACCTCCCGGGATGCAGGTCACAAGCGGATGTGCGAAACCCTGGCAAAGGGCGAAAGTCTGCCCTTTGACCCCAAGGATGCAACCATTTACTATGTAGGTCCTGCACCGGCAAAGCCCGGTCAGGTGATCGGTTCTGCCGGTCCTACCACCTCCGGTCGTATGGATGCCTATGCACCTACGATGATGTCGGTAGGCGCAAGAGGTATGATCGGCAAGGGCGCAAGACTGCCGGAAGTGGTAGAGGCAATGAAAAAATATCACGGCGTGTACTTCGGCGCCATTGGCGGCGCAGGTGCACTGCTGGCTAAGTGCATCAAAAAGTGCGAGCTGATCGCATACGAGGATCTGGGCGCAGAAGCCCTGCGCAAGCTGTATGTGGAGGATATGCCCCTGTTTGTTATCATCGACAGCGAAGGCAATAATCTCTACGAAACCGGAAGACAGGAATATCTGGCCGGAGGAAAATAAGAGGAGAAGAAAATGAAAGAAATTTGGGAAGATACTGCCTTTTCTGTCCGGAAAAATATGATTTTACCCGTTGCTGTGAAGGAAAGCTGCAATGTGGAAGGCTGTGAGGAACTGCTCAAGAAAAAGGGTATCTATTTATCTTTTGATTTTGACAGTGTGGCTCGTTTTACGGGAAAGGGCTCTTACATAATTTTGGATTTCGGCAAAGAGCTGGCAGGCGGCATCCGTATCATCACCCAGGATGTTCCCGGTAATTACGGCAAAGCCCGCATCACTTTGGGCGAATCTTTGTCAGAGGCTTGCAGTAGCATTGGTTATAAAAACGCCACCAACAATCATTCCCCCCGGGATTTTGAGGTGGATCTGATCAATCTGTCTGACCTGACCTTCGGTCAGAGCGGTTTCCGGTTTGCCCGGATCGAACTGCTGACAGAAAATCCGGTGCTGATCCGGGGCATTTATGCAGTCAACACCCTGCCGGTGTTTGACCGGGAGGGATATCTGAAAACCGACGATGAATTGCTCAATCAGATCATCGAAACTGCCGGATATACCCTGAAGCTGTGCTGCCAGAACGGTCAGATCTGGGACGGTGTCAAGCGTGACAGACTGATTTGGAGCGGCGACCTGAACCCGGAGATCCTCACCTGCCTGTATATGTTCGGCGACAATGTCAATGTTCCCAATGCCCTGTCTGCCCTGCGGGAATTTACCCCGGAGGATCGGTGGATGAACTGGATTCCCTGTTATTCTGCCTGGTGGGTGCTGAATCTGTGCGACTACTGCCGTTTTACCGGAAATAAAGCCTATTATGAGGAAAATCGGGATTATGCCGCCCATATTATGAAGCGGTTTAACAGCTTCGTTGCCGACGATGGCACCATTGATTTTCAGCTGGATCCGGAGCAATTTATGCTCTTCTTCCTGGATTGGCCGACTTATAACACCCAGGATGCAGATGTGGGCGCAGCATCTTTGATTCTCTATGCTGCTGACCAGGTGCTGGCTTTGGAAGAAAACGAGGACTGCCGCCAGCTACATAACAAACTGCAGCCCTGGCTGAAAAAAGATGCCATCCATAAGCAGGTTCGGGCGTTCCAGATCCTGGCAGGCCGCCGGGAAGATGGAGATGCAGAATTTTTGGAGGATGGCTGCGCTAAGGGAATGTCCACCTTTATGGCGTACTATATTCTCAAGGCGGATGTCCTTGCCGGCGGTAAAAACCAGCTTGCTATGATTAAGGAGTATTTCGGCGGTATGCTCAGCCGGGGTGCTACCAGCTTCTGGGAGGACTTCGATATTGCCTGGCTGGAAGGCAGCAGCAGAATTGATGAAATGCCTGCTCCCGGCGAGAAAGACATTCACGGCGATTACGGCGCATATTGCTATCAAGGTCTGCGCCACAGCTTGTGCCACGGCTGGGCATCCGGCGTGCTGGCATTTTTGTATGAGTATCTGCTGGGCGTCAAGCTGCTGCCCGGCGGCAAATATGAAGTTGTGCCTACGGATCTGGGTGTTGCCCAAGTGGAGGGCGTTGTGCCTGTTCCCGGCAGTATGCTCAGGGTGAAGATTGAAAACGGAGAAGTAACCATAGCTTCGTAAAATAAATTGCAAAAAGCTTGCTTGCAGGCTGCGCCAAATAGCGCAGCCTGCAAAATTTTTTGGTGTATGGACCGAAAAAGTAAAACCGCAAGCACCAAAATTCGGCGGAGCAGAGGCGGCATATTCTGTGATAATTTTGAGGAATTTTACTTGACAACGGCAGGATTTGGCAGTAAAATGAATCCGGTATAGTGTACGCTGAGGGAGTATGGACTTGCACTCCCGGGCGTTTTATATCTATTTTCCGGCATGATGTCGGTGTAGTGCGTTTATCGCCACATGGCGTTGTTTTGAGCTTATATTTGCTGCCCTGTTTTTGGGCAGTGCTACCTGCCAATTTCACATCATGGGGCTTCAATCGCCCACCCCCGGCTGTGCCTATTACGACAAAGGAGGTGTGCTGATTTATGAACCCGATTTTAGCAATCGTTTTAATCGTCGTTGCCGCCGCCGCAGGCATTGGTATTGGCTTTGGATCCGGTATTGGATACCGCAAGAAGTTTGCCGAGCGCGAGATCGGCTCTGCAGAGCAGGAAGCCACACGGCTGATCAATGAAGCAATCCGCAGCGGTGAGAGCCGCAAGAAGGAAATGCTTTTGGAAGCAAAAGACGAGATCCATAAATCCCGCACGGAACACGAAAAGGAAGTCAAAGAGCGCCGCGCTGAGCTGACCAAGCAGGAGCGCCGGCTGCAGCAGAAGGAAGAAACCCTTGACAAGAAATCCGAAGCCTTCGAGAAGAAGGAAGAGGATATGGCCCGCCGTATGGCAGAAGTGGCAGAGATCAAGCAGGAAGCTGAGGCTGTCCGCCGCCAGCATATCGCCACATTGGAGCAGATTTCCGGTCTGTCCCAGGAGCAGGCTAAGGCAACCCTTCTGGCATCCGTGGAGGAAGAAATTCGCCACGATACTGCTATGAAGATCAAAGAGATCGAGCAGCAGATGAAGGACGAGGCCGACGAAAAGGCAAGAGAGATCCTGTCCGTCGCCATTCAGCGCTGTGCCGCTGACCACGCCGCAGAGGCAACTGTTTC
The DNA here is from genome assembly GCA_045646805.1 of Faecousia sp. Taxonomy (GTDB): domain Bacteria; phylum Bacillota; class Clostridia; order Oscillospirales; family Oscillospiraceae; genus Faecousia. The sequence continues at coordinate 8,549 of JAZRLK010000019.1, read as the reverse complement.
TGTGGTACCCCTGCTCAACGATGAAATGAAGGGCAGAATCATCGGTCGTGAAGGTCGGAATATCCGCACTTTGGAGACCATTACCGGCGTCGATCTGATCATCGACGATACCCCCGAAGCTATTACCGTCAGCTCCTTCGATCCCGTTCGCCGGGAAATCGCCAGACTGGCTCTGGAGAAGCTGATTGTCGATGGCCGTATCCACCCCACCCGCATCGAGGATATGGTGGAGAAGGCTCGCAAGGATGTGGAGCGCACCATTCGTGAAGAGGGCGAAAGAGCCTGCTATGAAACCGGTATCCACAATCTTAACCCCGAACTCATCAAGATTCTGGGCCGTCAGAAGTACCGTACTTCCTACGGTCAGAATGTTTTGAACCACTCCATTGAAGTTGCCCATATTGCCGGTCTGATGGCGGCAGAATTGGGCGTGGATGTGGCCTTGGCAAAGCGGGCAGGCTTGCTGCACGATTTGGGTAAGTCCATCGACCACGAAGTGGAAGGCAGCCATGTGCAGCTGGGTGCTGATCTTGCCCGGAAGTACAAGGAAAATCCTGTGATCGTCAATGCCATCGAGGCTCACCACGGTGATGTGGAGCCCAAGACAGTGGTGGCAGTGCTGATCCAGGCTGCGGACGCAGTATCTGCTGCCCGTCCCGGTGCACGCCGTGAGAACGTGGAGAACTATATCCGCCGTCTGCAAAAGCTGGAGGAGCTTACCGGTTCCTATCCCGGCGTAGAAAAGGCCTTCGCCATCCAGGCAGGCCGGGAAGTCCGCATTATGGTCAAGCCCGAAGAGGTCACCGAGGACAATATGATCCTGCTGGCCCGGGACATTGCCAAGAAGATCGAAGCCGAGCTGGAATACCCCGGTCAGATCAAGGTCAATGTGATCCGCGAGACCAAAGCTGTGGAATACGCAAAATAAAAAGTACAATGCGGCATAGCCATTTGGCTGTGCCGCATTCTTTCATATTTGACTGTCTGCGTAAATGATTGTTTATCAGGCTAACGCCCGATAAACAATCAAATGCAAAATGCAGAATGCAGAATGCTAAATTGAGGTATTTTCTTCGAAAATGATTTTAAATAGTCGCCTCTGGCGACACATTCATTCAGCATTTAGCATTTAGCATTCAGCATTGAATTTATGAGCGTTGGCGATGTAAATTCTTATTTAGCGGTGGAGGGCGGTAGATGTTGTGAAAATGTAAATTTTTAAATTAGGGGCAGACAAACGGAAAAATGTGTGTTATACTATATGGTGATAATTTATGAAAACCGATCTCATTTCCTAAGGAGGCGAGTTTGTTGAAATATTGGCGTGGTTATCTGATCGCAGCAGCTGTGCTGCTTTGCAACTGGGCGCTGGTGCGTTTTTGCGCCGGTCACGTTCAGCTTGTGGATATGATATACCCCTATGTTGACCGGATTATTATAGACTATCTTGCCGATTGGAGTTCTGCGTTCCAGGGCTGTCTGTGGCAGATGGGAATTATATTCCTTGGGGTGCTGCTGGTTGGAAGCGCAGTGCTGATGATTGTGCTGCGGTGGAATCCCATTCAATGGGGCGGCTGGGTGCTGACAGCGCTGAGCCTGTTGGTTCTGCTGAATACCGGTATTTACGGCTTGAACGAATATTCCGGTCCGATCTCCGATGATGTGCGGCTGAAAGTGACAGAGTATTCTCCCGGCTCTTTGGAGCGGGCGGCGATTTACTACGGACAAATGGCGACAGAGTATTCTGAAAAAGTGAAAAGATCCGGCGGACAGGTGAAATTTGCCGATTTTGACCAGCTTAACGAGCAGGCGGCTGAAGGCTTTACTGCACTGACATATGATAAAGCGATCCCCATTTTCAGCGGCACAACTGTGCCTGTGAAGGAGTTGGGCTGGCTGGGTCGGTACGAAGGCGTTACCGGCTTGACCGTAGGTTTGACCGGCGAATCGGCGGTTAATCCCAATGTGCCGGAAGTGGGTATGCCCTTTGCAATTTGCCACGAAATGACCCATAGAATGTGCGTTTACAGCGATTCTGATGCCAATTTCGGCGCATTTTTGGCTTGCACCAATAATTCGTCTGACGAATTTATCTACTCTGGTTATCTGATGGCATTCCGCAGCTGCTACAATGCGCTGCTGGGAGTCGACGGTCAGTTGGGCCGTGAGGCGCTCAGCCGGGTAAAGGCGCAGGTGAGTGACGATGTGCTGAAGGATATGGAGCAGTATAATACCTTCTTCGGTGAGGATGCCCGGAATATTGACGAGGCATTTACCAATATGCTGGTCAGCTGGCACATCCAGGAAATTGCCCAGTACGAAGAAGATGAAAATGAAGATGTTTTTGATCCTATGGATGAAACCGACGAGCGATTCCAGGATATTTTCGGTATCGGTGGCTGATGATGAAAATGGAACAAACCCTCCGGGAGGGACTTCCCGGACTGAATCTGACTTTATCCGACGAAACACAAAAGACTTTGTGCGATTTCGGCAGAGCAGTGGTGGAGCAGAACAAGGTGATGAATCTGACTGCCATTACCGAGCGGTCGCAGGTGGCAAAGCTTCATCTGCTGGATAGCTTGAGCGTGCTGTGCGTGCAGGACTTAAAGGGCAAAAAGGTGATCGATGTGGGCTGCGGCGCAGGATTTCCCGGCGTACCGCTGAAAATTGCCTGCCCGGAAATGAAACTGACGCTTTTGGATTCTCTTGCAAAACGAATGAACTGGTTGCAGGAAGTGCTGCCGGGTTTGGGCGTGCAGGCGGAATATTGTATTGCCCGGGCAGAAGAGGCAGTGGCCGACTGCCGGGAGCAGTATGATTTTGCCACCAGCCGTGCAGTGGCAAGACTGCCCATCCTGCTGGAATTGACAGCTCCCTTCGTAAAGGTGGGCGGCGCAGTTTTGGCAATGAAGGGCGCAGCTGCGGAGGAAGAACTGGCGGAATCTCAAAAGGCCATTCGAGCCTTGGGATTAAAGCTGGAAAAGGTGGAAAAATTCCCCATTGACGGCACATCCCACGCAGTGATCGTGCTGCGAAAGATTGCACCTACCCCTAAGCAGTACCCCCGGCGTTATGCGAAAATCAAACAAAACCCATTATAAAAAAGCAATGTCATTAAGTTAGTTGTCATTGCGAACCAGTGACTGTGTCACTGGTGTGGCAATCTCAAAGAACAAGCTTGTTGTATGAGATTCCCACGCCGGTGCAAGCACCGGCTCGGAATGACAATAAGGTAACTTAATGACATTGCTTTTTATTTTCCGATCATCAGCTTGACGATTTCGGCATCAGTCTGCTTCATGCCAACCTTGCCGATATAGCCAACGGAACTGATGGTGTGACCGGCGTCGTCCTGCAAAATGCCGGAATTGGCCTCGTAGACCTTGCCCTGCATAGCTAAGCTGTGGGCAAGCAGAGCAGCATCCAAAGCGGATGCGATTTTGGCGGCGCAGGATGCTTTTGCGCCGTCGCAGATAATGCCGGGGATATCTGCCAAAGTGTTATCGATGGTGTCCTTGATCTGCTGAACTGTGCCGCCCATCATATAGGTGATGGCAGCACCGGCTGCGCAGGATGCGGAAACAGCGCCGCAGAATGCGGAGAGTTTTCCCAAGTACTCTTTCTGGAAGACGGTAAGAAGACTGGAAAATACCAGACACCGGCAAAGCTTATCTTCCTCGATACCCAATTCTCTGGCGTAGACAATCACCGGGACAGTGGAGGCAATGCCCTGATTGCCGCTGCCGGAAGTAATGATAACAGGCATATCGCAGCCATCCATTCGGGCTTCGGAAGCGGCGGCGGTATAAGCTTTGGCACGGGTGATATGGCTGTCGGGATAGGTGTTCAAAATCACCTGACCGATTCCTAAACCGTATTTACCGGTCATACCCTCATTTGAGATGGCCATATTGCAGGAAATCTGCCGCTGAGCAAAGGGGCGGATTTTTTCTACATCCACTTCGTTTGCAAAATGATAGATATTTTCAATGCTCAGATGACTGCGTTCAGCAGGCTGAAGCATTTCGCCGCAATCGTCATTTTCCAGGATGACGACGCCGTTTTTGGTGATTCGGGCGATATTGGTATGGTGATGCCGAACCTCGATGCTGACACATTGGTCGCCCTTGGAAAGTTCTAAAATAAAGTGCAGCGGGATGGGGGATTCCAGATACTCCACCTGGCAGCGGCTTTCTGCCAGGAATTTCCGGGTCTGGTGCAAACCTTCAGCGGTGACGGCCTCCAGAACCTCCATCAGGCGGCTGGCATCGCCGCACAGCGCACCCAATGTGCAGGCGGCTTCAATGCCGACCATACCCTGAGAATTGGGAATCCGCACGCAGCGGACATTTTTGATGATGTTGCCGCTGCACCGGGCGAGAATATGCTCCGGATCGCAGCCCAAGACATCCCGACCCCGGGCGGCGGCATATGCCAGGGCGATGGGCTCGGTGCAGCCCATGGCGGCAATCAGTTCTTCAGATAAAATATCCAGAAAACTCTGTGTAATCTCGTTGGAAAGCATAGCAAAAACTCCTGCGTAAAATTAGATGATAAAATTATATCAAAAAAAGAAGAATATGCAAGCTAAAAGCAGTTGCTTTTAAGTCGAAAATTGGGTAAAATGGGAACAAAGTGATGTTGCGGCTTTTTGCTGCGGGAAAAGAGGTTTTTATGAACAGAAAATTCAGGCTATCCACAGCGCTGGATATTGATGATCTTTTGATGGAATGCATTCCCTATGCCATCCGTCTTGCCAATGAAAAATATAAATTCGACCCTCCGCTGACCATTTATGAAGTGGATCGCTGGGGCAAGCTGGGAACCCGTGCCGATGTAATTTTTGAGTTTTTTACGCCGGAGTTTTTTGAATCCCAGCCGGTGATCAAGGGCGCAAAGGAATTTGTCCGGAAGCTGACAAAAATGACGGAAGTGTATGTTTCTACATCTGTTTATCCGGAGTATATGAGCATCCGGGCCAAGCGGATTATGGAAGAATTTCCCGAAATCCCTCAGGATCATATTTATCTGGGTGCAGGCAAGGACAAAATCGATGTGGATATTCTATTTGACGACGGTATGCACAATGTTTTCCGCTCCAATGCCACCTATCCCATTTTGATGCGCCGCCCCTGGAACCAGGATGCATCCGGTATGCTGGCGGTGAACACCTATGATGAGTTTTTGAAGCTGGTGGAGGTCATTGCCGATAGCTATAATCCCAAGCCGGAATACCGATTTAACGACGAACCGGGTATTTTGGTGCTGGTAGGTCCTTCCGGCGGCGGTAAGAATGAAATCGCCCGTCAGCTGATGAAAAAATCCCGGTCCTTCCAAAAATTGACCAGCTATACCACCGATGCTACCGTGGGTATGCAAAGCGGAGAGCTGTACCACTATCTTTCTGTGGCATCCTTCCGGAAAATGTACGAAAACGGCGAGATGTTTGAATCCACCATGTACGCCGGTCACCACTATGGCTCCTGCAAACAGGATGTGGAGAGAATTATGGCTGAGGGCAAGCACGTTTTGACGGTAATGGATATTTGCGGCGCAATGTCCCTGAAGACCCATTTTCCCAATGTGACTACGGTCTATGTCCAACGGGACAAGCAGGCGTTGCTGGAAAATCTTTTGACAAAGCCGCTGAATTTGGATGAGAAGATCCGCCGGATTATGTCGCTGGAGGCAGAGCAGAAAAATGCGGATATCTGCGATTATATCGTATCCGGCGAAGATCCTGCCCAGGCGGCAAAGGAAATCATCGAAAGCCTGCTGAAAAAGAAAAGAAAAAAATAAATCAGAATTTATATTATTAACACCTTATCTTGCCCCCCGCACTTGTGAGGGGGGTGGCTGAGCGAAAGCGAGGCCGGGGGGAGTGAAGATAGATAACTCCCTCAGTCAAATTGCCTAAATTCGGCAATTTGCCAGCTCCCTCATAAATGAGGGAGCCAAGATAAGGAATGATGATATAAACAATCATTTACAAAGGGATGGAATATGGAAAAAATTTGCGATCTTCATACACATTCGGTATATTCCGACGGAACCTGCACACCTGCCCAACTCGTTGAACTGGCTCAGCGTGCAGGGGTGTCTGCTTTGGTGCTGTCCGACCACAATACTGTGGCCGGACTGCCTTCGTTTTTAGAGGCTGCCGAAGGAAGCGGGGTAGAGGCTGTGCCCGGTGTGGAATTTTCCACGGAGTATCTGGGCATCGAGCTGCATATCCTTGCACTGTACATAAAGCCCTGCCATTATGACCGGATCAATGCCCTTTTGCAGGAATTTCTGGATCGGAAGGACAGGAGCAATTTTGAGATGGTGCAGCGGCTGAACGAAGCCGGGATCAAGCTTGACTACCAAACCATCAAAGAAAAGGCTGCCGGCAGCATCAACCGTGCGGTGATCGCTGCGGAGATGGTGCGCCTGGGCTACAGCGAAAGCGTGAAGGAGGCATTTTCTCTGTGGCTGTCGCCCAAACGGGGTTACTATATTCCGCCTCAAAGACCGGACGCTTTTGAAACCATCCGCTTCATCAAATCTATGGGGGCGGCTGCGGTTCTTGCCCATCCTTTTTTGAGCCTGGACGAAGGGCAGCTGCGTGAATTTTTGCCGGATGCCGTTGCAGCCGGTTTGGATGCTATGGAGGTCTGCTACTCCACCTACGACCGGGATCAGACGAAACGGGCTATGGAAATTGCGCAGCAGTATGGCCTGCTTTACAGCGGCGGAAGTGACTTCCACGGGGAAAACAAACCGGATATTTCCATCGGCACGGGCAGGGGAGAACTGGTTGTTCCGCTGCAATTTTTGCAGGTACTGAAAACCCGGTGTAATCCCATAGCATAATTTTGTAATAACAGCTGAAAAAATTGGAAAAATAGAAGGGTAATTCGGCATAAAAAAGAAAAAATAGGGGTAGCAATCAGAAAAAGAATATGCTATACTGTTAAATGGAAAAATTCGTATGTTGGAGTAGGATGCCTATGCACAACGATATACAAAAAGCCGGCCTTTGGCAGAGGATTGCCGCAGGTATTTTGGATATGATCCTGCTTCTGGTTTTGGCTACAGGTTTCTGCTGGGCTTTGTCGTCGGTTTTGGATATTGACCGGTATTTAGACCAGTCGGAAGCAATCAGCCTGGAGTATACGCATCGGTTTGAACTGCCGGAGAAAGTTACGCAGCAAATCCTGGATGAAATGACTGCCGAAGAATATGACGAGTATGTTGCCAAAGTGGAAAAAGCCAATGCTGCCATTGCTGAAGATGACGAAGCAATTCGGGTTTTCAATATGGTGCTGAATCTTTCGCTGATTATCGCATCCGGCGGTATTTTGCTGGCCATGGTGCTTTTGCAGTTTGTGGTGCCGCTGCTGCTTGGAAACGGTCAGACGGTGGGCAAAAAGGTCTTCGGTCTTTGTCTTGTCCGCACCGATGGCGTAAAGCTCAATACTTTGCAGCTGTTCGCCCGTGTTTTGCTGGGCAAATATGCCGTCGGGGTTATGATCCCGGTGTATGCGGCCATTATGATCCTTTTGAATGTACCCAGTCTGCTGCTTTTGCTGTTGGCGGCTGTGCTGGTCCTTGCCCAGATCGTCAGTTTTCTTGCCACCCGGAATCACAGCCTGCTCCACGATAAAATGGCAGGAACGGTGGTTGTGGATTACGGCAGCCAGAGGATTTTCAAATCCACAGAGGATCTGATCGAATATCAGAAAAAAATTGCAGCCGAGCGGGCAGCCCGGCAGCAGTATTAAATAAGTAAAAAAATAAAAACATATAGAACAGGAAGGATATTTGTATGAAAGTAGTACTGCAAAATCTGACAAAAATCTTCCCCAGCCGGGATAAAAAAGCCGGCGGAGAGGTGGTAGCCGTTAACGACTTCACCTTTGAGATTCCCGACGGCAAGCTGATCGGTCTTTTGGGACCCTCCGGCTGCGGTAAGTCCACCACACTGTATATGATCAGCGGTCTGCAGAAGCCTACCTCCGGTAAGATCTTCTTCGGCGAAGACGATGTTACCACCCTGGCAACAGAAAGCCGTGGTATCGGTCTGGTGTTCCAGAACTACGCACTGTATCCCCATATGACCGTCAAGCAGAACATTATGTTCCCTCTGGAAAACCTCAAGGGCAAGGATAAGCTGTCCAAGGCTCAGATGCAGGAGCGTGCATACGAGGTCGCCAAGCTGGTGCAGATCGACGAGCTGATGGACCGTAAGCCCAGCGAGCTCTCCGGCGGTCAGCAGCAGCGTGTTGCCATCGCCCGCGCCCTGGTGAAGATGCCCCGCGTTCTGCTGCTGGACGAGCCTCTTTCCAACCTGGATGCCCGTCTGCGTCTGCAGACCCGTGAAGAGATCAAGCGAATTCAAAAAGAAACTCAGATCACCACGGTATTCGTAACCCACGATCAGGAAGAGGCCATGAGTATTTCTGACATGATCGTAGTTATGAAGCTGGGTGTAGTACAGCAGATCGGTGCCCCTCAGGAGATCTACGATGATCCTACAAACCTGTTCGTTGCCAAGTTCCTGG
>JAZRLK010000018.1:0-20578 GCA_045646805.1 Faecousia sp. | reverse complement strand
ACACCATAAAGGTGATGCCATAGATAGTTTCAATACAAGTGGTGTAGATAGAGAATTCACCGCCGCCAACCAGCTTGAAATCAACCTCAACGCCGGTAGACTTGCCAATCCAGTTGCGCTGGATTTCCTTGGTGGATTCAGGCCAGTCGATCTCGTTCAGGCCTTCCAGCAGCTTTTCTGCAAATGCAGGCTGGTCGATGACCCACTGCATCATATTCTTCTTTACCACCGGGTAGCCGCCGCGCTCAGATTTGCCGTCGATGACCTCGTCATTGGACAAAACTGTGCCCAATTCCTCACACCAGTTGACAGGCATTTCGATGCGCTTTGCATAGCCTGCTTCATACAGCTGCTTGAAGATCCACTGGGTCCACTTATAGAAAGAGGGATCGGAAGTGGCGATCACCTTAGACCAGTCGTAGTCGAAACCCAGTTCCTTCAGCTGATTGGAGAAAGTTTTGATATTCTCCTGGGTAAAGCCGTTGGGGTGGTTGCCGGTGCTGACGGCGTACTGCTCCGCAGGCAGACCGAAGGAGTCGTAGCCCATAGGATGCAAAACATTATAGCCCTGCATCCGCTTCATACGGGACATAATATCCGTAGCGGTATAACCTTCCGGGTGACCGGCGTGCAGACCCACACCGGAGGGGTACGGGAACATATCCAGAACATAGTATTTGGGCTTGGAGAAATCCCATACATCGGTACGGAAAGTTTCATTTTCTTCCCAGTATTTATGCCATTTTGCCTCAATGGCAGAAAAATCGTAATGCATCGTTTTAGTCCCCCTCGATGATGATATCGCTGATGTCGACCTGCTCTGCATCAGCCCACAGCCGCTCTAAGCTGTAAAATTCTCTTGCTTCCTGGGTGAACACATGGACTACGATGCTGCCGTAGTCCAGCAGCTCCCAGGAATTACCCCGGTGACCTTCCCGACCCAAAAGATTTTCGCCCAACTGCTCCAAGGTGTACTCGGCGTGGTCGCAGAGGGTTTTGACATGGGTGTTGGAAGTGCCGGTGCAGATCAGAAAATAATCTGCCAAACTGGAAACTTCGTCGATTTTCAGCAATTTGATGTCCATACCCTTTTTGCTGTCCAGGGCTTTGGTAACTTCGTATGCCACCTGTTTTGCGCTTAACATAAGCCATTCCTTCTTTCTAAAAATTCAAGAGCCTGCAAGGATTCTTGGGATACTTCCCTTCCCTGCCTGCGCAGCAGCTCCACCGTCATATTCAGCCCCAGCGCCAAACCGCTGTCCAGATCGGTATAGGCCAGTTGACGCAGCTGCTCCACACCATCAAAATTCCGGTTGGGCTCTACATAGTCTGCCACATATATTATTTTTTCCAGCGTATTCATATCTGCTTTTCCGGTGGTATGGCTGCGGACTGCCGCCACGACCGACCCATTCTCCCCAAATATCCGTTCCGCTACCATACTTCCGGTAAGGGCGTGAAGGGTTTTGGGGTTCTGAGCAGAAAAATCGTCTAAGGTTATACCATATTCCCGGCACAGTGTCAACTGCAACGGACCATCCAAGGCTTTGGTGATATCATGCAGCAGCGCCGCACGCCGGGCATCCTCACGATCCGCACCGAATATGGCTGCCATTTCCTCTGCCGTCTGCCGGCAGCCCAGCACATGGGCCACCCGATTGGGCTTAAGCAGCGATACAACTGCCTGCTCCAGCGCTTCGTCGCTGAGATTGCGGTAAGTTCTGCCTGTACCGTAAAGACCGTTCCTTACAATATAATCTTTTATTCCGGGGGGTAAAAAGGGATCTGCGCATTCAAAAACCAGCATACGCCGCAGATCGGTGGAGGATATCTCCGTCACCGGGTTTTCCACGAGATATACCGTGTGTCCGTCCCGTTGGAGGGCATCTGCCTGTTCCCGAATCTTCTCTTTTTCTCCCGGTTCGCCCCGGTAGAACACCGCCAAAGATGCGTTTTGCAGAATTTTTTCCGGGAATCGCCAGGAAAGAAAACTCAAAAACATATCCGTGCCCATAAACAGGACAATTTCGCTGCTTGGGTACTGATTTTTTACCTGCTCCACCGTTTCATAGGTATAGCTCACATCGCCCCGGCGAAGTTCCAGATCGGAGATTTCGATTTTCTCTTCCCGGTCAAATGCCATCTGCAGCATTTCCAGCCGCTGCTGAGGCGTTGCCGAGTCCAAAGGCTGGGGTTTATGGGGAGATACGCAGGTGGGGATCACCAGAAGGCGGCTCAGATTCAAGCCTTCTACAGCATACTTTGCCGCAGCAATATGACCGATATGAGGCGGATTGAATGCACCGCCGTAGATACCGATTCTCTCCATATAATCCCCTCCCCCCTAATTGTCAATTATCTTCGTTGCGGAGTTGGCGCTCTCTTGCCTTTTCGATAGACTTTTCAATGGCCTGCTGGCGGAAATAAGCATTTCTCTGCTCCCGAACGGCTCTTGCTGCCTGGCGGCGGGCCTGAGCGCCTTTACGCACCGGGTTTACCTTCACTTCTTTCCGCTTGGCTCTACCAACCTGGTTGCGCTCCTTCTGAAGTTTTTCAGAGAAGCGGTAGATCACAAATTTTGTACCGATCACAGCAATTCCCTCTGCGCCGGTTTCTTCGCAAAGCGCATCGCAGACCTCACGGGGGGTCATCATTGCGCCTTCCAATACTTTACCTTTGACCAGTTCCCGGGTTGTCAGCTGATTATCTGCTTCGGCGATGACCGCATCGGTCACGCCGCCCTTGCCTACCATCAAGGTAGTATCCAGGGTCGTTGCCTGGGATCTGAGTTCTGCACGCTGTTTACTTGTCAGCATATCCTGCCTCCGTTAATTTTTGATAAAAAAGCTTTAGTGCCTGCGCCCGATGGGAAACTTCATTTTTTTCCTCGGCAGTTACTTCCGCAAGGGTCTTGCCAAAGGGCGGATAGTAGAAAATGGGATCGTAGCCGAAGCCGCCTTCTCCTGCGGCGTGGCGGAGAATTTCTCCGTGAACCTCTCCCCTTGCCTGGATGATCTTTCCATCAGGAGTAACCATTGTAATGACGCAGACGAATTTTCCCTGGCGGCTGCCATCGGGAACATTTTCCATATTTTTGAGCAAAAGCTCCAGTCTGCCCCAATCGTCCAGACTGTCGTCAAAGCCGTAGCGGGCAGAGTAGATACCCGGTTCACCATTTAAAGCATCCACCGCAATACCGGAATCATCTGCCAATGCAGGCAGACCGGTGGCTTCCATCACCGCACGGGCTTTGATGAGAGAATTTTCCTCAAAGGTAGTTCCGTTTTCTTCTACATCCAAATCCACGCCAAGCTCAGACTGCAAAACCAGCTCGATATCGAATTTCTCCGTAATACGGCTGATCTCTTTCAATTTGTGGGGGTTTTTGCTTGCTAAAACAACTCTCATAGCATTGCCTCAACAAACGGAACTGCCTCAAAGGGCATCAGATCATCTGCTTGCTCGCCTACGCCTACAAACTTCACAGGAATCTGCAGGCTGTCTGCCACGGCGATGACGATACCGCCCTTGGCTGTGCCATCCAGCTTGGTAATGGCCATAGCGGTGACGCCTGCCACTTCCTTAAACTGCTTTGCCTGCATTAAGCCGTTCTGACCGGTAGTTCCGTCCAGCACCAGCAGCACTTCCCGGGCAGCATTGGGCAGCTCCCGTTCTACGATGCGGCTGATCTTTCCCAGCTCGTTCATCAGATTTTGCTTATTGTGCAGGCGGCCTGCGGTATCAATTAAAATAATATCCACATTTCTTGCTTTTGCCGCACGGATGCCGTCAAAAACCACAGATGCCGGGTCCGCGCCCTCATTTTGCCGGACAATGGATGCGCCGGAGCGATTTGCCCAGATCTCAAGCTGATCGGCTGCGGCGGCACGGAAGGTATCCGCTGCCACCAGCATTACATTTTTGCCCTCGGCAACATACCGCGATGCCAGCTTACCGATGGTGGTAGTCTTACCCACGCCATTGACGCCGATTACCAGCACAACCGCCGGTTTTGTGCTCAAATTCAGCGCGGTATCGCCCTGGCTGAGCATCTGCACCAGAATCTGCTTGAGGGCAGTTTTGGCTTCATCAGTGGATTTCAGCTTCTCCTCTTTTACCTTTTTGCGCAACATTTCCGTTGCCTTCACAGCTGTTTCCACGCCTAAGTCTGCCAAAATCAAACTTTCTTCCAGCTCATCATAAAAATCATCGTCGATTTCAGAGCCAATGAAAACATTGCTCAATGTGGTGCTCAGGGCCTCTCTTGTTTTGCTCAGGCCCTGTTTGATCTTATCAAAAAATCCCATAAAAACTCCTTATTCTGCAATACCTAACTGCTCTTCCATCTGCTGCAGATCCAGACGCAGCAGCTTGGAAACACCCTGCTCCTGCATCGTTACGCCGTACAGCACATCCGCTTCTTCCATAGTGCCGCGGCGGTGGGTGATGACGATGAACTGGGTCTTCTGGCTCAGATTCCGCAGGTAGTTGGCAAAGCGCTCTACATTTCGGTCGTCCAACGCCGCATCAATCTCATCGAGCATACAGAAAGGCGTGGGGCGAACTTTCAAAATTGCAAAGTACAGAGCAATCGCAACGTATGCCTTTTCACCACCGTAGAGCAAGGTAATGGTTTTTACCTGCTTTCCGGGAGGCTGCACCCGGATCTCGATGCCGCAGGTCAGCGGTTCATCCGGGTCTTCCAGCACCAGCTGACCCTTACCGCCGCCGAACATCTCCTGGAAGGTCTGACCGAAGTACTCGTCGATCTTCTTAAATTCCGCTACGAAAATGGTGGTCATCTCCTGAGTGATCTCCCGGATGATAGACTCCAGATCCTTCTTTGCGGTAAGCACATCATCCCGCTGACCGGTCAGATATGTATAACGCTCGTTGACGCGGACATATTCTTCAATCGCACCTAAGTTGGGCGTTCCCAAATTTCCGATCTGACGCTTCAGCTCGCCGATGCGCCGGGTTCCGGCAGCAACGGATTCGATATGTCCACGCTTTTCCTGGGCAGTGCCGGGGGTCAGACCGTAGGTTTCCCACAGCCGGTCGATGGTATTTTTCTCCTCGATTGCGGTGGTTTCCTTCTTGTTTTCCAATAGGGCACAGGCACTTTCCATTTTGATCAGGTCTTTATTCTTTTCCTGGATCATGGTATCGTGCTTTGAACGGTCTGCCTCGGTTTGGGCATAGTCTGCCAATGCCTTCTGCAACTGCTCCTTGACCTTGTCGGTAGCTTCATCGTTGTCTGCCTGACGCTGCCGTAAAGCTGCAATCTCTCCTTGCAGACGGGCAATGTCCTTGCGGATCATTTCAATATCCTGCAGTTTCTTCTCCCGATCACCCTCTGCCGCTGCCGCAAGTACACGCAGGTCGGCAATATGGCTCAAAGCGGTGGTACGCTCTGCCTCCATTGCCGCCATTTCTGTGCGGACCTGGCTGATGCTGTCGGTGATCTTCGCCACCTGTTCTTCCGCATCGATCTGGCTGCCTTCCAGCAGCTTCAATTCCTGGCGGGTTTGGTTCAGCTGATCGTTGAACACCTTGATCTGGGCGCGAATGCCGGTAAGCTGCTGGGTGTCCAGGTTCCGGCGGCGCTCCAAGGCATCCATCTCCTGCCGGGCAGCATTGTATGCCTGGCTGATGGCCTGCAGCCAGATTTCGTGCTGCTTGACCTGTCCTTCCAAAGTCAGCGCCTGCTTTTCCTGCTCGGAAAGCTGCTCCCGGGCAGTGGACAGCTGGAACTCCACCTGGTCGGCAGAGCGGCGGGCTTCGGTGTATTCTTCTTCCAGCTTGGAAAGCTTGTCTGTCAGTTCTTTTTCCTGACCGGTCAGCTTCGCCAATTCATTGGCACGGCTCAAAATGCCTGCCTCACGGCTGACTGAACCGCCGGTCATAGAGCCGCCGGCATTGAGCACCTGACCGTCAAGGGTGACAATCTTAAAGCGATTGCCGTATTTTTTCGCCATAGAAATGGCTTGGTCGATATTCTCGGTAATCACAATGCGGCCCAGCAGGTTTTCCATAATCTGGGTATAAATTTTATCGTACTGCACCAGATCAGAGGCAATGCCCACAAAGCCGGCACAATTATCCAGCCCCTTCTCTTCCAGGGCTCTGCCCCGGATGGCAGACATAGGCAAAAATGTTGCCCGACCGCCGCCGGTGCGCTTCAGGAAAGCAATGGCAGCTTTGCCGTCCTGCTCGTTATCCACAACGATCTGCTGCATAGCGCCGCCCAAGGCGATCTCCACCGCCACGGTGTATTCATCCTCTGTGCGGATGAGCTGGGAAACGGGACCGTGGATATTCCGCAATGCGCCCCGCTTTGCCTCCTGCATTACCATACGCACGGATTTTTGATAGCCTTCAAAATCCTGCTCCATTGCCTTAAACACCCGAAGCTTGGCACGAACGCCGTCCAAGGTGCTGCGCATAGACTGAACCTTCTCAGAAAGTTCCTCTGCCCGCTTACTGCGGGTGACCTGACGAAGGGTATAACCGGCAATGGCATTTTGCAAAACAGTGATCTCTTCACTAGCTTTTTTATAACTGGACTGGGCTTCATCCAGGGCTTTTTGTGCCTCCTGCTGACGACCCTCGCCGGAGGAAAGATCCGATTGCAGCAGCTGGGCTCTGCCCTCACTCTCCTGCATACCGGCTTCCAAGCCGCGGATATCCGCCTCCCGGGAGGCAAGGTCTGCGGTCAGCTTTACCTCATTGGAACGCAGCTGCATAAACTGCCGGGTGATACCCTGGGAATCGGATGTCATTTGAGTCAGCTGGCTTTGCAAAGACTGCACGTGAGAGCTTTTCTGCTCCATCTCCCGGGCGATCTGGTCGATCCGGTTTTGGGCAGTTTCCATCTGGGCGGCAATGCCGCTGCTGCGGTCTTCCTGGCCTGCCATATCCTCCTGGTTGCGGCGGATATTTTCTTCGTTATTGCGCACACCGGCTTCCAGAACAGCGATCTGACCTTCCACCTGCTGGTGGGCGCCTTCCATCATACTCACCTGGATTCGGAAATTCTCCACCTGCTCGCTGCGGCTGCGCAGCTGCTGGTTCAGCGTTTCCGTAGAGGCATAGAGTTTTTCCAGATCATCCTGCGCCTGCTGGCGGACAAAGCTGGCGGATACGAAATCCTCCTCCGCCTTCTTGGCATCCTGGGACAGCTTTTCCAGCCGATCCATCCAAACGGCAACCTCAACACCCTGCAGCTCTTCTTTTAAAGTCAGATATTTCTTAGCCTTTTCCGACTGAATGCGCAAAGGCTCCAGCTGCAATTCCAGTTCGGAAACCTTATCGCCGATACGCAAAAGGTTATCCTCGGTGTTTGCCAATTTCCGCTCTGTTTCTTCCTTGCGGTGGCGGTACTTGGAGATACCTGCCGCTTCTTCGAAGATCTCACGGCGGTCCGCACTCTTCCGGGACAAAATCTCGTCAATTCTACCCTGACCGATATTGGAATAGCCTTCCCTGCCAAGACCGGTATCCATAAACATCTCGTGGATATCACGCAGACGGGCAGACTGGCGGTTAATATAGTATTCGCTGTCACCGCTTCGGTAATACCGCCGGGTGACCATCACTTCGTCGGAATCATAAGACAATGCTCTGTCGGTGTTGTCCAAAGTCAGCGTAGCTTCGGCAAAACCCACTGCCACACGCTTCTGGGTACCGCCAAAGATCACGTCCTCCATTTTCGCGCCCCGGAGAGTTTTGGTGCTCTGCTCGCCCATAACCCACAAGATAGCATCGGAAATATTGGATTTACCGGAACCGTTAGGTCCGACAATGGCGGTGATATCGTCACCGAACCGAATCAGTGTCTTATCCGGGAAGGACTTAAAGCCCTGTACTTCCAAACTTTTTAAATACACTGTAAACCCCTCACAAAAAACCAAAAATGAATCAGCTTATTATATCCTTAAAATAAAGAAAATGCAAGGATTTCTTTCAAAATTCAGCGCATTTTATCTGACAATCGGCAAAGCATTAGGGAGGGGCAATGCCCCTCCCCTACGATATCAGGTTTCAAATTTCGTTAATTATCACTTTTTCGGTTCCATCGGTCAAAACAGGAACATCCAATTCGAATTACGCTTCGGTTACGGTGACAGACTTGATCACAGGCTGGTCGGCAGCGGCAACGCCGCCGTTACCATCGGTATTGACAACCTCTGTGCAGATCTTATCCACAATGTCCAGTCCCTCAGTGATTCTGCCGAAGGCGGCGTATTTGCCGTCGAGGGAAGGATAATCCTTATGCATAATAAAGAACTGGGAAGTTGCGGAGTTGGGATCGTTGGTTCTTGCCATAGACATTACACCGGGCACATGGAGCAGGTTGTTCTCAATGCCGTTTTCTGCAAATTCGCCCTCAATTTCCTCCACATCGGGGGAATTGATGTTGGGTGCGCCGCCCTGCATCATAAAGCCCTCAATGATCCGGTGGAAAGTCAGGCCTTCATAGAAGCCGCTTTGAGCAAGGGATACAAACTGCTCTACTGCATAGGGAGTAGTATCGCCGTACAGCTCGCCCTTGAGTGTGCCGTAGCCTTCCAGTTCGATAGTAACATAGTGGGTAGCCTTTGCCGTTTCCAGGGTTGCGCCGTCGCCGCCGTTGGAGCGGCTCACTTCCGGGCCGTGGTTGCAGGCATCCGAGTGGACATGGTCGGAATTGTTTCCGGAGGTTGCCTCCAAAGCAGACCAGTCTGCTGTTACCAGTACCACCGTCAAAACCGCAAGCAGTGCCACGATCAGCACCGCTGCTACGATCAATACAATCTTTTGTTCCTTCTTTTGCTTTTCTGCCTGGGCTTTTTTCTGCTGGGCAGTCATTTTCTTTTGTGCCATTATGTTTAACTCCTTTGTTTTTTGTTTTTTCATTATACCACTTTCCGTTGCAAGACGCAATACCAAGATATACACCCAATAAAAATGATATTTTTCCGAAATATAGCTTGACTTTTCTCTTGACAGATGCTAAAATATGCAAGCCGCATTGAATAGGCTCTAAGTTGGACCATTGCGGTCTGCGCCTTAAAAGCGAGACTACACAATATAAAGTAGGTGAAACAAGAAATGAAAGCAGTTATCGTTACCGGTGGCAAGCAGTACACCGTCTCCGAGGGTGATGTCCTGTACATCGAAAAGCTGGAGGTTGAGGCTGAAGCTACTGTAAAGTTCGACCAGGTTCTGGCTGTGCTGGATGGCGAAAACACCAAGATCGGCGCTCCCGTTGTTGAGGGTGCAGCTGTCGAGGCTAAGGTCATCAAGAACGGCAAGGCTAAGAAGATCACCGTCTTCAAGTACAAGGCTAAGAAGAACGAGAAGAAGAAGATCGGTCACCGTCAGCCTTACACCAAGGTGGAAATCACCAAGATCGCTCTGTAATTATGACAAAGTGTGAATTTTTCAGAGAGGGCGAGAGAATCACAGGATTCTCCGTTTCCGGTCACAGCGGTTATGCCGAAGCCGGTTCAGATATCGTCTGCGCCGCTATCTCCGCTGTTGTAGCCATGGTCGAGGCCACCATCAATGATGTGTGCGGCGGTAAGGCCAAGGTTCGGGTCAAAGAGGCTGATGCAAGAATCACCCTGACCCTCCCCACTTCCTGCGACGAGGAAGATACCATCCAGGCAGTTCTTGCCGGTATGATGGTTTACTTCATCGATCTGCGGGATCAATATCCTGATTATATCGAAGTTTTGGAGGTGTAAACCTATGATGAAGATTGGTATTCAGTTCTTCGCTCACCACAAGGGCGGCGGTTCTACCAAGAACGGTCGTGATTCCGAGGCTAAGCGTCTGGGCGTGAAGCGCGCTGACGGTCAGTTCGTTCTGGCCGGCAACATCCTGGTTCGCCAGAGAGGCACTCACATCCATCCCGGTGTCAATGTGGGCATCGGCAGCGATGACACTCTGTTCGCTCTGGTAGACGGCACTGTCCGTTTCGAGCGTAAGGGCAAGGATCGCCGTCAGTGCTCCGTGTACGCTGCTGAGCAGTAATCACGAACACAGTTTTGGCTTTTGAAGGGCTGCTGCAAAACTTGCAGCAGCCTTTTTTCATCACGAAACAATTGACAATTGAGAATTGACAACTAATAACGATTGTCAACTGTCCATTGTCAATTAGCTGGTTATAATACAATTGTATGTTCATATGACATCCTTATAAGGAGAATGATTTATGGAAATGTTTGTAGATAAAGTCCGCATTACCGTATGCGGCGGCCGGGGCGGCGACGGCGCAGTTGCCTTCCACCGGGAAAAATATGTGGCCTCCGGCGGTCCTGACGGCGGCGACGGCGGTCACGGTGGCAGTGTGATTTTGCGGGTCAACGACAACCTCTCTACCCTCTTGGACTTCCGCTACAAGCGCAAGTACGCCGCCCAGGCTGGCGCAGGCGGTCAAGGCAGAAATATGAGCGGCAAACGGGGCGAGAATCTGATTATCCAGGTGCCCAGAGGTACTGTCGTTCGGGATGCCGAATCCGGTCAGATCATCGTGGATATGTCCACCGGCGAGGATCATATTATTGCCAAAGGCGGCAGAGGTGGCTGGGGCAACAACCATTTTGCCACCCCTACCCGGCAGGTACCCCGGTTTGCCAAGGCCGGTCTTCCCGGTCAGGAGCGGGATGTGATTCTGGAATTGAAGCTGCTGGCTGATGTGGGTCTGGTAGGTTTCCCCAATGTGGGTAAGTCCACCCTGCTTTCCGTCACCTCCAACGCCCGACCCAAAATTGCCAACTATCACTTCACTACCCTGTTCCCCAATTTGGGCGTGATTTATGTTGACGAAGGCGTATCCTTCGTTATGGCGGATATTCCCGGCATTATTGAAGGCGCTGCCGACGGCGCCGGCTTGGGTCACGATTTCCTGCGGCACATTGACCGCTGCCGGCTGCTGGTTCACGTGGTAGATGTATCCGGCTGTGAGGATCGGGATCCTGTGGAGGATTTTGATGCCATTTGCGGGGAGCTTGCCAACTACAGCGTGGATCTGAGCAACCGTCCTATGATCGTGGCTGCCAACAAATGCGATCTGCTGATGCCGGAAAGCGACAATTTAGAGCGTCTGCGCAAGCACGTAGAGGCTGCCGGCTGCGAATTTTATGAAATCTCCGCCGGAACAACGCAGGGCACCAAGAATCTGATGCGTGTTGTGGCTGAAAAACTGCGCACACTCCCCCCGGTTACTGTTTACGAACCGGAGTATGTGGAAGTCGTAGAGGAAGCCGGTTCTCCCGACGAGCTGACCATCGAGCATCTGGGCAGCACCTGGGTTGTTACAGGCAAGTGGCTGGAGCGGCTTATTATCAATATCAACTTTGACGACTATGAATCCCGGAACTATTTCGACCTGCAGCTGCGCAAGTGCGGCTTGTTTAAACGCTTGGAGGAAATGGGCATCCAGGATGGCGATGTGGTGGATATTTACGATATGGAATTTGAGTATCAGAAATAAAATATTTGCCATTTTCGATTTTTTGTTATATAATAATGGAGTCACCGAAGGGTGGCTCCATTTCCTTTTATTTGGGAGGAACTATTCTATGATTCAGAATTTAAATCGGCTGAGTTTTCAGCCTTTTGGTAGTATTTTGACAGAAACAGCAGAGCAGGATGGATATACACAATCTATGACCCTGACTGCTCATACTGCCCCCGTCTGGAAAGCAGAGGCTCCCACCCAAATCGGCTGCACCGGCGGAATGGCTGTTTTGTCCATTTCCAACGATGGGCAAGCCTATCACGACTTTTATTTGGATAAACCGGTATCGGTAAATCCCGGTCTTTACTTCAGTCTGATCGCCTTTCGTGAGGAAACGATGGTGCGCATCTGCGCTGAAACTGCTCCATCTTCCCATTCGGATCGGGATCCCTTGCCGGAGCTGCATTTAAACCGCACTTTAAAAATCGACAAGCTCTACACCCTGTTCTATCAGGAAAAGGAAAAAGGCTTCTTCTTTGCCGGAGAATCTCACCCCATTGTGGAGCTGACTTATGTAGATCAGGGCAGTTTGCACTCTGTGGCAGACGGTCAGGACATTCTGCTGGAGCAGGGAGATCTGATGCTGTACGCCCCCAATCAATGGCATATGCAGTACGCCGATACCCATATTTCTCCCCGGTTTATGACCGTTGCCTTCGATCCCGGCGACTATGATTTAAGCGATCTTTACAACCGGAAGTTCCAGTCCCCCCGGCAGGTTATCCCCCTGCTGCAGAATATTCTCCGGGAATATGACCAAACGGATGCTATGTCCGGAGATATCATTTTAAGCTGCCTGTCTTTGATTTTGATGAATCTCAAGCGGCTGTCTGATGCGCCTGCACAGGTACTCAAATGCCCCCACTGTGTATCCAACGAAAACGAAATCGTCAGCCGGGCGCAGCAGTATATCAGTGCAAATGTGCGAAATCGCCTGAGTGTGCCGCTGGTGGCACAAAACACCGATGTCAGCCCCAGCTATCTGACCGCCCTGTTTCATAAGCATTTGCAGCTCTCCCCGGGCGAGTACATCCGCCGGATCAAGCTGCAGGAGAGCAAGCTGATGATCCGGGAGGGTAATCTGAATTTTACGGAGATCTCCCAGGCGCTGCAATACTCCACCATCCACCATTTCTCCCGCCAATTTAAGGAGAAATTCGGCATAACTCCCTCGCAATACGCAAAATCCATTCGATAAGGAGCGGCAAATTATGGACTTTAAAGTATTGGCCGTCGGCGATGTGGTCGGCAATCCCGGTATGGATCGGGTCTGCCGCTGCCTGCGCCAGCTCAAACGGCAAACCGGCGCGGATTTTGTCACCGTCTGCGGCGAAAACGCCAGTGTTGTGGGTATGACACCCCAGCAGGGTGAGGACATTTTCGATGTCGGTGCGGATGTGATCACTATGGGAAATCACACCTTTGGCAAACGGGAAATCGTCAACTATTTAGAGGACAATCCCCGCATCCTTCGTCCTGCCAACTATGCCCCCCAGGCACCCGGCCGGGGTTGGGGTATCTTTGAAACCTCCGCCGGTCCTGTGGCTGTGGTTGATCTGATCGGACGGTGCAATATGGATTACGGCCCGGACAATCCTTTTTTGATGATCGACAAAATCCTCAAGCAAATTGACACCAAGCTGATTTTGGTGGAATTCCACGCAGAGGCTACTTCTGAAAAATTGGCTATGGGCTATATGCTCGACGGGCGGATCAGCGCCCTGTGGGGCACTCACACCCACGTTCCCACCAGTGACAACCAGGTTCTTCCCAAAGGTACAGGCTATGTGACAGATCTGGGTATGACCGGTCCGAAAAATTCCGTTCTCGGTATTCAGCCTAAGCTTTCCATCGCCAAATTCCGGGGGGATTTGACCAGCCGATACCAATGGGCTGACGGCCCCACCAAACTGGAAGCCGTGCTTTTTACCATCGACAGGCAAACAGGCTTGTGCAAAAAGACAGAAAGGGTGGATATGTATGATTAAAATTCTTCACAGCGCAGACTGGCATTTGGATTCCTCCATGTCCGGTCACAGCCAGGAAAATGCAGAATTTCTCCGCCGGGAAATGCGGAAAATCCCCGAAAAAATTGTTTCCCTTGCCAAAAAAGAAGGCTGCAATCTGATTTTGCTTTCCGGCGATTTATTTGAGGACAAAGCCACCGCAGACACCCTGCGCCATATACAAAAGGTTCTTTCCCAGGCAAATATGCCGGTGTTTATCACGCCCGGCAACCACGATTTTATCTGCCCGGACAGTCCCTACGAAATGCCCGGTTGGCCGGAAAATGTCCATATTTTCAAAGAACCCAAGATCCAATCCGTATCTTTACCGGAGCTGGACTGCAAAATTTACGGCGCAGGCTACACCTCGATGGACTGTCCCGCTCTTTTGAAGGGCTTTCAGGCTGAAGGTGAGGAAAAATACCACATCGGCATTCTCCACGGCGAGGCAGATACCTCCCATTCTTCCTACTGCCCCATTTCCAGAGAGCAGCTTCGCAGCTGCGCCCTGTCCTATTTGGCGCTGGGTCACATCCACAAAAGCGGCAGCACCCGTGGCGGCGAAACGCTCTGCGCATGGCCTGGCTGCCCTATGGGTCACGGCTATGATGAATTAGGAGAAAAAGGCGTTTTGATCGTAACGCTGGATCAAAATATCGGCATTTCTTTCCGGGCTATTGACGGCCCCCGATTCTACGATGAGGATTTAGAAGCCGGCACCAGTCCTTTGGCTGCTCTGACTGCTTTTCTTCCCTCTCTTCCCACAAATGATTTTTACCGCATTACCCTCACCGGCTACAGCTCCGGCGTGGATATTTCTTCCCTGCGCAACGCCTTTTCTCACATTCCCAATCTGATCTTACAGGATGAAACCTTGCCGGAAATGGATCTTTGGCACGCTGTCGGAGAGGATTCCTTAGAGGGCGTAGTTTTCACAATGCTGCAGCAGGCATCCCAATCCAACAGTCCTGCACTGCAGAACAATGCCCAACTGGCGGCACGGATCTGCCGTCAGATCTTAGACGGTCAGGAGGTGAAGCTGCCGTGAAAATCCATTCCATGACTGCCACATTCGGCAATCTGAACCATCAATCCATTACCCTTCAGCCCGGTCTGAATATTATCAATGCTCCCAATGAATGGGGCAAAAGCACCTGGTGTGCCTTTATTGCAGCCATGCTCTACGGCATCGAAACCCGGAAACAGACAACCAAAACTGCATTGGCAGACAAAGAACGGTTCGCTCCCTGGTCCGGTGAGCCTATGTCCGGACGGATGGATATTACCTGGAACGACCGACGCATTACCATTGAGCGCAGCACAAAAGGCAGAATCCCCTTCGGGGAATTTCGGGCATACGAAACCGAAACCGGACTGGAAGTTCCGGAATTGACCTCCGCCAACTGCGGTCAACAGCTTTTGGGCGTGGAGAGAAGTGTGTTCACCCGTGCCGGTTTTATTCGCTTGCAGGATATGCCGGTAACCCAGGACGACTCTCTGCGCCGTCGGCTAAATAATCTGGTAACCACCGGTGATGAATCCGGCGCAGGCGACCAATTGGGCAAGCAGCTTCGGGATTTAAAAAACAAGGTACGATACAACCGCAGCGGTTTACTCCCCCAAGCCGAGATGGAACGGGATTCTCTGCGGAATCAGCTGGAACAAAAGGAAATCCTGCAGCAGCAATCCCAGCAGCTGCAGAAGCGTCAGCAGGAACTGGAAATGCTTATCAGTAAGCTAAAAAACCACGCCGATGCTCTTCGCTATGAAGCTGCAAAGCAGGGTGTGCAGAGAATCGCTCAGGCAGAAGAAAACTGCGAGCGGATCAGCCGGGAATTGGCGCAAATGGAAGAGCTCTGCGCCGGTCTGCCCGCAGCAGAGGAAGCCGGCAAAAAGCTTGCCGAAGGCGGACAGCTTCAGGAAAGGCTGCTGTATTTAACCGGTGAGCAGCTTCCCTCTCCGCCTGCACAGCCGGAATCACCCGTGCCATTCCGGGATATTACTCCGGAGCAGGCAATCGCCACTGCCAAGGCAGATTATTCTCAATTTAAGGCACTGGAGCAGGCAAAGAAAAAGCAGGGATTTCTCCCTGTTCTTCTGGGCGGCTTTGCCGTAATACTGGCAATTGCCTCTATGGTTCTGCGTTTTGCCCTGCAAATTGCTAACCCCTTCTTATATTTGGGTATGACCGCCTTTATCTTCCTTTCTGCGGTTTTTGCATTTCTGATTTCCTTCACCCAAGGCAGAAAACGCCAGGCAACGCTATCGGAAATTTCCGCCAAATATCCGGGAATTTCCGCAGATAAATGGGTAGCAGAGGCAGAAAACTATCAGCAAGCCCAGCTGAAGTATCAGCTGGCCCTGGAGCAGCACCAGCTTCTTTACAGCCAAGCCGCCGCAAAGCAGACCG
This sequence comes from Faecousia sp., assembly GCA_045646805.1. Taxonomy (GTDB): domain Bacteria; phylum Bacillota; class Clostridia; order Oscillospirales; family Oscillospiraceae; genus Faecousia. The sequence goes on along the minus strand of JAZRLK010000018.1, from coordinate 4,653 downwards.
CACTGAACGAAAAAATTCTGGCATATTCCGGGGAAACCTCCCTGGAAGATGCAATGGCAAAATGGGAGAATATTCTCCAGAGCCACAATCTTCTATCTGCCAAACAGCGGGAACTGAAAAATGCGCAGGAGCACGCCGCCGCATTGCAATCCGTGGCCACCAGCGCAGCAGAACCTGCATTCCCCGATGATATGACACTATCCGCAGCTGACACGGAATATCAGCTTCAGGAAAGCCGGCTGGAACTCCGACGCCTGCAAATTCGACTGGGCGAATGCATCGGTCAAGCAAATACATTGTCCACCGAAACGGTGCTCAAAGAAAAACTGAATGCCGTTACCCGGAAAATCTCCCGGCTGGAGGATTACTACCGGGCGTTGGAGCTGGCTCAGGATGTGCTCTATCAGGCAAGCTCTGCCCTGCAGCGCAGATTTGCGCCCCGGATCACCAAACGGGCACAGGGCTATTTCTCCCGTTTGACCGGCGGTCGATATGACCGCATCACCATCAGCGACGATCTGAGCCTTCATGCCTCTGCAGAGGGTGAGGATACCCTCCGGTCTACCGCCTGGCGATCAGACGGAACGGTGGATCAGCTTTATCTGTCGCTGCGTTTGGCTGTGGCCGGAGAGATTACCCCCAATGCCCCTCTTGTGCTGGATGATGCCCTTTTGCGGTTTGACGACAGCCGTCTTGCCGCAGCTATGGATCTGCTCAAGGAAGAATCCGAGAGCAAGCAGGTCATCCTTTTCACCTGCCAAAACAGAGAGCAGGAAATGCTAAAGTAAATTAGAATTTACCATAGCAAAATGCGCGTAGCGCCTTGCCTCCCTCGTTATGAGGGAGGTGGCCGAGCGATAGCGAGGTCGGAGGGAGTTTACCATCTTAAGAAGCACACTCCCCCTGTCAGCTCCGCTGACATCCCCCTCAAAACGAGGGGGACAAGGGATTGTGCGTCTTTCGATAGTGCAACAAACAATCATTTATGGAGGAGATTTTATGAAACCCATTCAGACAGAAAATGCGCCGGCAGCCATTGGCCCTTACAGCCAAGGTATGGAAATTGCCGGATTGGTTTTCACGTCCGGTCAGATTCCTGTCAATCCTGTTGACAATTCTATTCCCGAAGGCATAGAAGCCCAAGCCCATCAAAGCTGTAAAAATGTGGGCGCTGTGCTGCAGGCTGCCGGTTCAGACTTTTCCAAAGTAATCAAAACAACCTGTTTCCTGGCCGATATGGCAGATTTCTCCCAATTTAACTGCGTTTATGAGCGCTACTTCATCTCCAAGCCTGCCAGAAGCTGTGTGGCTGCAAAAGCGCTTCCGAAAGGCGTTCTTTGCGAAATTGAGGCAATTGCGGAAAAATGAGGGATTTTTGGCGGAAAAATGCGGATTTTTCGTGGTCATTTTTGTTGCAAACCGCTTCATAATATGATATCATAGGAAAAATTTTAAGGGAGTGTGATCCTATGCAGTTGTTTACTGAAATTACCGACATTCGGGAGGTTACATACTTTGCCGTAATTCTGCGGATTGTGGTAGCTGCTTTTTTAGGCGGATTTATGGGCCTGGAAAGAGGTCTGAAAAACCGGGCTGCCGGTTTGCGTACCTATATGCTGGTGTGCGTAGGTTCCTGCCTGATTATGCTGACCAACCAGTTTATTTTCCAGGCCTACAGCCAAGGCGACCCGGTTCGTATGGGCGCGCAGGTTGTCAGCGGCATCGGTTTTCTGGGTGCCGGTACCATCATCGTCACCCGCCGCAATCAGGTTAAAGGTCTGACCACTGCTGCCGGTCTTTGGACCGCCGCAGGCGTGGGTCTGGCATTGGGCATTGGTTTCTATGAAGCAGCCATTGCCGGTGCTGTTGCGGTTCTTCTGGTTATGACGCTGATGCAGATTATGGACAACAGAATGCGCAACAAGACCAAATCCTTTGAGATCTATGTGGAGCTCTCCGGCAAAACCACCTTAGGTGATCTGCTGCGGCATATCCGGGAGATGGATATCGAGATCCGGGATGTTCAGAAACAGACCAGCGCCGATGTGGATGGCAACATCAGGGCCTATTCCGCTACCTTGCAGACCAAAAAACGCACAGCTCATCCGCTTGTTCTGGAACGGATCATCGCCATTGACGGCGTGATCTACGCAGAAACACTTTCATAATAAATCAGAGGGTGTCTCGGTCGAGACACCCTCTGTTTGTATACTTGAAGGATTAAGCCTTTTCCAGAGCCAGAGTTCTGGTGGGCTGGTCGCAAACTTCTGCAGGTCCGAAGTACTGAATAGCACCGGGATAGACAAAGCTGGTTTCCACTGCCCACTTCTCTCTGTTGGCAGCAAAGAACTTGAAGGGAGCGCCGTCCAGCTCTACCAGAGCCTTACGGATAACGGGCTTGTCAGCGCCGTGTCTTCTTTCGATGTTCATCATCTTGGTGATGGGCATACCGCCTGCAACCCACTCTTCTGCAGGATTCTGCAGGTTGGAGATCTTGGACAGGTAGCCGGTATAGCCGTACTGAATCAGCATAAAGGCATTATAGCCCAGGGAATAGCAGTAGTCAGCATCGAAGTTGGAGGGGAATGCGCAGCGGCCTTCGTAACCCAGGAAGTGATGCTGAGCGGAGAACTTGCCGTTGTAAGTGCCGGCAGCCTTACGGGCAGCCAGATTGTCCTTAACCAGAGCGGAGAACAGCTTCTCGGACTCGATCAGAGAAACCTGCACATTGCCGTGGGGGTCACGCTCCAGGAACAGCTGCTGCTGGATGCTCTCAGGCAGGATAGCAAATACAGCCATGGATTCCTTGGTCAGACCATTTTCGATGAAGGCATACTTTTCCTTCCAGGATGCCAGAGCATTGAAGGCATCTGCCTTCTCGCCTGCCAGCATTTCATTGATCTCAGCGATCAGCACGGAGAACTCAGGAACAAATTCCACGATACCCTCGGGGATAATGGCAATACCGAAGTTCCAGCCGTTGGCAGCACGGGCAGCCACGGAATCGGCAATGTAATCGGCAATCTGAGCCAGGGACATCTTCTTGGCAGCAACTTCCTCGCCGATCAGGCAGATGTTGGGCTGGGTTTGCAGAGCGCACTCCAGAGCAACGTGGGAAGCAGAACGGCCCATAACCTTAATGAAGTGCCAGTACTTCTTTGCGGAGTTGGCGTCACGGCAAATGTTGCCGATGATTTCGCTATAGGTCTTGGTTGCGGTATCAAAGCCGAAGGAGCACTCGATATCCTCGTTCTTCAGGTCGCCGTCGATGGTCTTGGGGCAGCCGATGACCTGGATACCGGTGTTGTTGGCTGCGAAGTACTCAGCCAGGACGGCAGCGTTGGTGTTGGAGTCGTCACCGCCGATGATTACAACTGCGTTTACGCCGTGCTTCTTACAAACTTCTGCAACGACAGCAAACTGCTCTTCAGTTTCCAGCTTGGTTCTGCCGGAGCCGATGATATCAAAACCGCCGGTGTTGCGGAACTGGTTGATATATTCATCGTCAAACTCGATGTACTTGTCTTCCAGAAGACCGCTGGGGCCGCCCTTGAAGCCGATCAGGACATTGTCCTTATTGGTTGCCTTCAGCGCATCGTACAGACCGCAGACAACATTGTGACCGCCGGGAGCCTGACCGCCGGAGAGGATCACGCCAACGACCTGCTTCTTAGCTTCGGAAGTATTCTGACCCTTCTGGAAGGTGATCTCATTCTTGCCGTAGGTGTTGGGGAACAGAGCCTGGATCTTCTCCTGGTCTGCAACAGACTGGGTTGCCTTGCCGTTGCTCACGCAGATCTCAGAAATGCCGTTTCTGAGCATACCGGGGAGCTTGGGGCTGTACTGATATCTTGCAATCTGCAGAGGGGAAAGTTTCATGTTTCAAACACTCCTTGAATTTTTTGATTTACCTGCCCATTATAATCCATTTTTCCCCAAAGGTAAATAGGAAATTTTACTAAATATACGCGCCTTTCAAAGATTTATATTGAAATACGGGAAATTTATGATATAATGTATTCGAAAAACTGCGGAGAATTTCCGCAAATTAAGAAAGGATTGATTCCAATGGCTCTTGTTACTACAACTGAGATGTTCAAGAAGGCTTACGACGGCGGCTATGCTATCGGCGCTTTCAACGTCAACAACATGGAGATCGTTCAGGCGATCACCGAAGCTTGCAAGGAGGAGAACGCTCCTGTTATCCTGCAGGTTTCCAAGGGCGCACGTGCCTACGCCAACCACACCTACCTGGTAAAGCTGGTTGAGGCTGCTGTTATCGAGTGCCCCGAAATTCCCATCGCTCTGCACCTGGACCACGGCGACAGCTTCGAAACCTGCAAGTCCTGCATCGACGGCGGCTTTACCTCCGTTATGATCGACGCTTCCTCCAAGTCCTTCGAAGAGAATATTGCCATCACCAAGAAGGTTGTTGAGTACGCTCACGACCACGGCGTTGTTGTTGAGGCTGAGCTGGGCTCCCTGGCCGGCATCGAGGACGAAGTCAACGTCTCCGCTGAGGCTGCTTCCTACACCCGTCCCGAGGAAGTCGAAGAGTTCGTGGCCCGCACCGGCTGTGACTCCCTGGCTATCGCCATCGGCACTTCCAAGTCGGATCGTAGCCATGTCGTTCTGTGAGCCAAGGAGTTGAAC
>JAZRLK010000017.1:0-12046 GCA_045646805.1 Faecousia sp. | reverse complement strand
GAAGGTGCTATCGGTATCGCTCGTTCCGCTAATAAGGCTCGTAAGGAGCCCCTGCGCGTTATTCTGAACGGTCTGGGCAAGGACGCTGCTCAGATCATCTCCCGTATCAACGGCTTCACCTATGTGCAGACCCAGTTCGACTACTACACCGGTGAGCTGAAGATCGTCAATAAGATTGCTTATTCCGACGGTGAGCGTGCTGCCGTTAACTGCTACGGCTGTGACGATGTCCGTGAGGGCGTTGCCATTATGCACCACGAGGGTGTTGACGTTTCCATCACCGGTAACTCCACCAACCCCACCCGCTTCCAGCATCCTGTTGCCGGCACTTACAAGAAAGAGTGCATCGAGCAGGGCAAGAAGTACTTCTCCGTTGCTTCCGGCGGCGGCACCGGCCGTACTCTGCACCCCGATAATATGGCTGCAGGCCCCGCTTCCTACGGCTTGACCGATACTATGGGCCGTATGCACGGTGATGCTCAGTTTGCAGGTTCTTCTTCTGTTCCTGCTCACGTTGAGATGATGGGCTTCCTGGGCGCAGGTAACAACCCCATGGTCGGTATGACCGTCAGCGTTGCTGTTGCTGTTGAGGAGTCCCTGAAGGGTTAATTCCTTTCAAATAGTTCTGGAAACGTCGTTGTTTTCTGATATTTCATAACTTATCCCCCTGTTTTCGGACAGGGGGATATTTTAGCTATTAAGAATTTTCTTGACGGGAAAGTGAAAACTGATATAATAAAAGCAGCTAAAATTAAGTAGAAAGGAAAGATCGGTATGTATTGTGTGAAATGCGGAACGCAGATTCCGGATGACAGCCATTTTTGCGCGAACTGCGGTCATTGCTTTATTGAGAATGCACCTGCGGCAGAGGAAGAACAAGCCAAAAAACTGAGCCTGATTTCTATGATCCTGGGCATTGCGTCAGTGGCTTCTCAGATCATCCAGGTGGGCGATGTATTAAGCTTGCCTGCTGCCATTGCGGCGTTGGTTTTGGGGTATATAGCCAAGGGCCGTTTGGGTAAAGAGAAGAAACTTCATCCCTATGGCAAAACCGGCTTGATTTGCGGCTATGTGGGCATCGGCATCAATATTCTTACCACAATTGCTGCGATCATCTTCCTTGTGCTGTATTTCGGCATTTTCTTTGCGGCAGCCGTTGCTGGAAGCGGAGAAATGTATTATTCCGTCTGATGAAAAAAGAGAGGATGAAGTTTTGTTGAAAAAGGAATTTGGAACATTAAAAAATGGACAAAAGGCGAATTTATATCAAATTTCCTGGGGGCAGATCACAGCACGGATCAGCGATTACGGTGCAACTCTGGTTCAGCTTTTTGTGCCGGATAAAAACGGCAATGCTGCTGATGTGCTGTTGGGCTTTGACAGCGTGGAGGGCTATGACCACCACGGTGCATTCTTCGGCGCAACTGTAGGCAGAAATGCCAACCGGATCGGAAAAGGCAGATTCCCCATTGGCGAAAAAATTGTGCAGATGCCCATCAATAATAACAGCAATAATCTTCATAGCGGTCCGGAAAGCTACGGTCACCGCCTGTGGAAGGTGGAAGAGCATCAGGAAAACACCATCCGTTTTAGCTTGGAAAGCCCCGATGGTGACCAGGGTATGCCCGGAAATGCCAAAATCTTCGTAACATTTACCATGGAAGCACCGGGACAGCTGCGGATTACCTATGAAGCAACCGCCGATCAGGACACGGTGTTCAATATGACAAATCATGCCTATTTCAATATGGCAGGTCAGGATCACCCGGAAAAGGCAATGAGCCAAACGCTGATGATGCCTGCCCGCTTTTATAATGTGGCAGATGCAGAATCCATCCCCACCGGTGAGCTGCGTCCTGTGGATGGAACGCCTATGGATTTCCGCACTGCCAAGGCAATTGGCGCAGATCTGGATGCAGACTATCCCTGCTTCAAGCTGCAGCTGGGCTATGATCACAATTTTGATGCAGCCATCAACCCTTGCGCAGTGCTGTGTGACCCGGAATCCGGCAGAACTATGGAGATTTCCACGGATTGCCCCGGTATCCAGTTCTATTCCGGCAATTTCCTGCAGGGTGAAATCGGCAAAAACGGCGTAAGCTATACCCACCGGGGCGGTGTTGCTCTGGAAACCCAGTTTTATCCGGACTCTGTCAATCATCCCGAATGGCCCCAGCCTTTTGTCAAGGCAGGAGAAAAATACCACTCCGAAACGGTTTATAAATTTACCTGGTAATATTAATGGCAGGTTGCGGCGAAAGCCGCAAGCTGCCATTTTGTATATCCTTTTTGAGAAGATAAATGATTGTTTATCGTGCTAACGCCCGATAAAAATTGACAATTGACAATTGATAATTGACAATTATGGAGTCCGCAAAGCGGACAATTTAAATCATTTCCGTAGGAAATACCTTAATTGTCCATTGTCCATTGTCAATTAGAGCGTTAGCGATATAAATTCTAATTTACTTGCCTTTTTGGGTGCGGTACAGATCTGCGTAGATGCCGCCTTTTTCCAAAAGCTCATCGTGTGAGCCGGATTCTGCAATTATGCCGTCGGCAATGGCAATGATGCGACTTGCGGAGCGGATGGTGGACAGCCGGTGGGCGATAATCAAGGTGGTGCGCCCTTTGGCAAGCTGATCAAAGGCACTCTGAATCTTAGCTTCCGTTACGGAATCCAGAGCTGAGGTGGCTTCGTCCAAAATCAGAATGGGAGGATTTTTCAGGAAGATTCGGGCAATGGCGATGCGCTGCTTTTGTCCGCCGGATAAAAGAGCACCCCGTTCTCCAACATAAGTGGAAAAACCTTCCGGCATAGCCAAAATATCCTCGTAGATTTCTGCCTTTTTCGCTGCTTCGATGACTTCCTCTTCTGTGGCATCCGGCTTGCCGTAGCGGATGTTTTCGTAAATGGTGTCGGCGAAGAGGAATACATCCTGCTGCACAATGCCGATATTTTGCCGCAGAGATTGCTGGGTTACATCCCGGATATCCAACCCGTCAACGGTGATCGAGCCGCTGCTGACATCATAAAAGCGGGGGATCAGTTGGCACAGGGTGGTCTTACCGCCGCCGGAAGGACCGACGATTGCCACGGTTTCACCGGGCTGGATATGCAGGCTGACATCCTTTAAAACATCTAAATCCCCGTCATAAGCAAAACTGACATTTTCAACGGTGATCTCACCCTTAACATCCCGAAGTGATGCAGCATCGTCTTTGTCCTGCAGGGTGGGTTCGGTGTACATCAGTTCTGCAAACCGGTTCAGACCTGCAAATCCGTTGGCGAACATTTCAGAGAAATGGGCGAGCTTGCGCATAGGATTGATAAAAGCGGAAACATACAAAGTAAAGGTAATCAGATCCTTGTAGTCCAAAAGATTGTCTTTCATAATCAGCAAACCGCCCACGCCGATTACTGCCACATTCAGGCTGCACAGCCAAAACTCCATAGAACTGTGGAAACGACCCATAGCCTTGTGGAACTCCCGCTTGGAGGTTTTGAATTGGCTGTTGGCACGGTCGAAACGCTGAATTTCCATATCCTCGTTGGCAAAGGCCTTGGCAGTGCGGATGCCGGAAAGGCTGGATTCGATTTCGGTGTTGATAGCGCCGGTTTTGGCCTTGACATTCTTGGATGCTGCGCCCATACTCCGCCGGGTGATGATGACCACGACCAGAAAAACGGGAATCATCAGTCCCACAACCAAAGCTAGCCGCCATTGGATCACAGCCATGACCACAATTGCACCCAATATGGTAAGTCCGGATGTAAACAGATCCTCCGGACCGTGGTGGGCAAGTTCCGTAATTTCGAAAAGATCGCTGGTAAGCCGGCTCATAAGCTGACCGGTGCGGTTTCGGTCGTAAAAATCAAAACCTAATTTCTGATAGTGGCGGAAAAGATCTGCCCGAATATCCGCCTCCACCCGAATGCCGAAGGTATGGCCATAGTAAGCGACGATAAACTGCAAAACCGAGCGCACCAGATAGCATACAACCAATGCACCCATAATGATAAAGAACGGCCGGTATCGATCGTTGGGAAGCAGGTCGTATAAGGCGGTGCGGGTGATCAAAGGAAACGCCAAATCCACAGCGGCGATCAAAACGGCGCAAAGAATATCAATGGCAAAAAGTCCTTTGTGATTTTTGAAATAGCTTAAAAACAGCAAGATAGGGGACTTCTTTTTCTTGGTCATAATCCACGCTCCTGGTATGTAGGATAAAAATTATTATAGCATAGTACTGCCAAAAGGCAATATGGGCTTTTGACATTTTCTGCGATTGTGCTATACTAAAGCCATAAGGAGATGATTTTTTGGAAATCGTATATGAAGATTCCCGAATTGTAGTAATCGTCAAACCCGTGGGAATGGAATCCGAGGGGGAAATTCCTCAAGCACTGCAAGCGAAGCTTGGGGGCGCATTTCTGCCGGTGCATCGGCTGGATCAGAATGTGGGAGGGCTGATGGTCTATGCCCGCAATCCGGCTGCTGCAGCAGATCTTTCCCGGCAGATTCAGGCAGGCACTTTTGTGAAGGAATATGTTGCTATGGTTCACGGAACGCCGGATCCGGAAGGGGACTGGACAGACCTGCTGTTTAAGGACAGTCGGAAAAATAAAGTCTTTGTTGTAGATAGGGAACGCAGCGGCGTAAAAAAGGCCAGATTGACCTACCGATGCCTGCATTCCGGGGAGAGGTCTATTGTGCGGATTCGGCTGTATACCGGCAGAAGCCACCAGATCCGGGCGCAGTTTTCCAGCCGGGGATATCCTCTGGTGGGGGATCATAAATACGGCTCCCGGGCAAAGGAAACTGCCCCGATGCTGTATTCCTGCTGCCTGGAATTTGAAATGCAGGGCAGCCGCCGCTTTGAAAAACTGCCCGACTGGGCAAACTAATAAACGGGAGTGCTGGAGCACTCCCGTTTAAATATTTTATGGATGTCTTATTTTTCTGAGTATTTGCCCTTTGCTTTTTTATTCAGGATATGGACAAACAGAATGATGCCGACAAAGATCAGTCCGCAGCCAATGCTGACACCTGCACCTAAAATCAAAGCCTTGTTCTGATATCGGAAGGTGATGCTGTGCGTACCTTCATCCAGCATTACGCCGATCATGGTATTGCCGATCAGCGTGATTTCCGCTTTCTCGCCGTCAACGAAAATCTGCCAATTGTCCTTTACCTGAGGGATAGAGGTGTAGAGCAGCCCGCCCTGCTTGCAGTCAATGGTGCCTTCGATCAGAGTGTTTTCAAATTTTGTAACATTGAAAACAGATTCGGAAAGCTGGCTGTATGCATCCCGGAAAACCTGCTCGTCCAGAATTGCACCGGTAAGACCCAGCTTTTGGGATTCATTGGCCTTGCATTCGATGGTCACCTGAATTTCATCGCCGGGATAAACCTGACAGATGGAGGAGATATAGGCGAGGCCGTTGTGGGTATCATCGTGAAGCTTGACGAAATCACTGCCTGCGGCCTTGTAAGAAACGGTAAACTTGTTTTTGCCGGGCATCTGGTGACGGATGCAGAGCAGACCCTCCTGGTCAATTTTGAAATTGTAGAACACCCGTCCCTGGGCGGAAGTGGACTTATAATCGCAGGAAGTACCGTTTTGGTTGGATAGGGTTACATAGCTGTTTGCGGAGATGGAAAGCTGGCTGTCGGGCAGGGTGGTGAATGCCGTAACATCCCGTCCCAAAGCCGCACTGAGAAGGTCATTCTGACCGGCAAATGTGCCGCCTGCGATGATTTCGCCGGCTTCGTTTACATAGATGTCCTTCATAGCCGGGGCGACCATAAATCCTACCGGCAGATAGTAGTTATTCTCCATCAGATGCACTTTTCCGGAGGATTGCACATCTGTAAAATAGGGATTGTTTTCCACATAATTCTGCCGTTCCAAAACATATTTGATGTTCAAAAACAGGTTGCTGATGGGGGAAGTTTCATAGTAGGCAATGCGGTTGTAGGTCTTGTAGCCGCTTAAACCCATAGCCCGTAAGAAGTTGGTAACACTTTCGTTGGCGGCGCTGGAGAAGGTGGTGATGCCGTAATAATTATTGAGAGCACCATCGTTGTAGCTCTGATGCTGAGCAGCTTCCATACGGAAGAAGCTGTTTTCAGGCTCCCGATCCTTGGCGTATTGGATCATTTGGGCTGCATTCTGACCGCCTCTGGGATAACCTGCTAAATTCTGGACTCGCAGATTCACGCCGAAATAGCAGATATTCAGCAGAAGTTCTGCACAGATCACGCAAACCAATCCCAATGTACCCAAAGCTCTGCGAAGCTTACGGTTTTGATACCAGGCCCGGATTGCGTCTCGTTTCCGATTGGGACGGGAGCGGATTATAATAACTGCCATACATCCCAGATACAGCGCAATGAAAAAGATGTTAATAATGGGGTAGATAAATTTGCGGGTGGGGAAATCTCCGGAGCTGGTAGCGAGGGCTTCTTTTAAAACCTCCATTCCCGGAGACAGGAACAAGCAGACCAAAGCCGCTGCGGCAGCTGCAAAAATTTGCCAGAGCCTCATCCGGCGGCGCAAGAGCCAAGCCCGATAGGCAATATACAGCATAACGAAGCTTTGCACAAAACTGAAGCGGTTGGGAATCTCGTTGGTAAAATGGAATCCGTGCCAGATGTAGTCCAGGAAGGAAAGGATATAGCTGCAGTTCAGGAAAACGATCATCAGCACGGCGCAGATGCGATCCCGCCACTTTACTTGCTTGGTGGTCAGGAAGAGCATACCGAAAATAACCGTGAATACACCGCAGTAGATGTTGGGCAGACCGCCTTTGGTTGCGGAGTTTTTGTAGTTGGGTTCCATACCGGCAAAGCTGTTTGTGGCAACCTTGACAAAGGCTTGGAAGAAGCCCTTTATGCTGGCTTCTTCGGCGATCTCCATTTCGGACAGTGCCGGGAATTTGTTGACGGAGGAAACGGTGGTTTGCAGATTGGCATAAGCAGGCAGTGTGATCACGGCGGTCATACCGATGGCCAGGATGGAAAACAGTGCCATTAAGGAAAGATCAATGCAGAAACGCTTAAAACCCTTCCAGCGGCAGATTTCATAGCAGATGAATACCAGCAGTGTAAAAATGCAAACGAAGAAACCAATGTAGTAGTTAATGGCAATGGCAAAGAACAGGCTGACGGTGTAAAGGATAAACTTGCGTTCCCTCAGCAGCTTCACCGTACCCAGCACAACAAGGGGCAGCAGTGCAAAGGTGTCCAGCCACATCACATTCCATAAATAACCGACAGCCCAGGCACAGGTTGCGTAGAAAGCGCCGAAAAGGGCAATGGAGATATCGTTGCGGTTAAAAGTCTTTTTCAGGAAGATGGAGAAGAACAGTCCTGCCAAACCTAAACGGACAGGAACCAGGAATGTATAGAAGTCCAGCATCCAGGTTTCCGGGATGAGAAGGGTCAGCCAGTTTAAAGGAGAGCCTAAATAGTAGGCATACAGCCCGAGATAGTCCGTGCCCATACCCATATCCCAGGAGTAAACCATACCCTCACCGGAGAGGATGGACTGCCGGAAATCCACAAAGAAGGGGAAATATTGGTAATAAGCATCGGAATGCAGCAGGGAAAAAACCTGGGTACTGCCGGCTTCGATGGAAAAGGCTCGGAGCAAAATTGCCAGGCCTGTAAGGATAAAGGGAATTAAAAAGCCTAAGATGCAGAAATTGAATTGCCTCTTGTCGGGATTTTGATCCAAAATATTATTCTTTTTTGTCAGAATACGGAAAAAACCGCTGCTTTTTTTGTTTGCGGTGGTTTTTGCAAGATTCTTTGCAGCTTTGTTGGATTTTGACATTGCATTCTCCCCCATAATAAAGTAAGAATATATTACCATATATCGGCGAAAAGGTAAATAGGCAAAATAAAAAGCGGTACTGCAATTGCAATACCGCAATATTATTTGCCGGATAAATCAGACAGCACGCTCGACCTTGTTGGAACGCAGGCATCTGGTACAGGCATACACGTGGCACGGGGTACCGTTCACAATGGCCTTGACCCGCTTCACGTTGGGCTTCCATACCCGATTGGAACGTCTGTGGGAGTGGGAAACCTTAATACCAAAAGTAACGCCCTTGCCACAGTAATCACACTTCGCCATTCTCTGCACCTCCTATCCGTAAATGGCTCACTAAGTTGCGCCTATTTCAAGACGCTTTGATATGATAACAGACAACAAGAAAAAAAGCAAGTGTTTTTTTACAAATTTTTTCTTTTTTTAAAAAATTTCTGATTGATATTCTGTTGCGCCCCAGTTATAATATTGTAAAATATAATGGAAGAGGTGTAGGTTATGCCCAATCGCAACGGTGTTTTGCTCAATGATTTGGTAGAGCATCTTCATTTGGAAATTATTTACCGCTCCACGGATTATGATAAAGTATGCCTGACAGTAGAGGATCTGGCTCGTCCCGGCTTGCAGCTTGCAGGCTATATGGAGCATTTTGAGCCATTGCGTCTGCAGGTTATGGGCAATGCGGAGGTCAGCTATCTTTCCGGTCTGAGCTGGGAAGAACGTTTGGCCAGCTACGACCGGATATTTTCCTATAAATTCCCGGCATTGCTCATTGCCCGGAATTTGCCTGTGGATGAAGAATGCCTGCAAATGGCAAACCTCCACGATATTACAGTCCTGCGTTCTGCCGATGCTACCGGTGTTGCCATCAACAGCGTCATTGACTATTTGCAGGCTGCTTTGGCGCCTTCTATTACCCGCCACGGCGTGTTGATCGAGGTCTACGGCGAAGGTCTGCTTCTGATCGGTGAAAGCGGCATCGGTAAAAGTGAGGCGGCGGTGGAGCTTTTGAAACGTGGTCACCGTCTGATCGCCGACGATGCGGTGGATATCCGCAAAGTATCGGATAATGCCCTGATCGGAACAGCACCGGAGCTGATCCGTAATTATGTGGAACTGCGTGGCATCGGCATTATCAATGTGGCAAAGCTTTTCGGTATGGGCGCAGTCCGTGCGGAGAATAATATTGATCTGGTAGTTAATATCGTCCCCTGGAATACCCAGGAGGTCTATGACCGGGTGGGTCTGGAAGACCAGTATATGGAAATTCTCGGTGTCAAAGTGCCTATGAACACGATTCCCATCACCCCGGGCCGAAACTTAGCGGTGATTTTGGAGGTTGCGGCTATGAACAACCGTCAGCGGAAGATGGGCTACAACCCGGCATTGGAATTTACCCAGCAAATTGACCGGCATTTTGAACAGACGGTAGGGAAGAAATGAAAGAGTTTACCATAGGAACCAACGATGCGGGCCAGCGGCTGGATCGATTTCTGGCCAAGAGTGTGCCTCTTTTGCCGGCATCTCTGGCGCAGAAATATATCCGCATTAAGCGCATCAAGCTAAATGGCAGCCGTGCAGAGCGAGATAGCCGTCTGCAGGCCGGTGATGTGCTGCAGCTTTACATCAACGATGAGTTTTTTGATGCTCCCCGGGAGGATAACGCCTTTTTGACGGTGGCATCTCCCAAGCTGAATATTGTGTATGAAGATGACCATATTCTGCTGGTGGATAGGCGCCCCGGTTTGGCTGTCCATCCTCACGACGGCGCAGAGTACGGAAGAACTCTGATCGATCATATTCAGGCATACCTGTACCAGAAAAAAGAGTGGATCCCCCGGCTGGAAAATTCCTTCACACCGGCCTTGTGCAACCGCATTGACCGCAATACCGGCGGCATCGTCATTGCTGCCAAAACGGCAGAGGCTTTGCGTGTTATGAATCAGAAGATCAAAGACCGGGAGCTGGACAAGCGGTATTTGGCTATCGTGGAAGGCAGTCTGAAGCAGAAAAGCGGAAGCTTGAAGGGATACCTTTTTAAGGATGCCAAGAAAAACCGGGTGTTTGTCAGCGATAAGGCCCAACCCGGAGCAAAATCCTGCCATACGGATTATCGGGTGCTGGCAGAAGGGCAGGGACTTTCCTTGGTGGAATGCAAGCTGATCACCGGCAGAACCCACCAAATCCGTGCTCAATTTGCCCATGCCGGACATCCGCTGCTGGGCGACGGCAAATATGGCAAACTGAATAAAAATTATGACCGCAATTATCAGGCGCTTTATTCGTATAAGCTGACCTTCTGCTTTACCACCGATGCAGGAAGTCTCAGCTATTTGAACGGAAAAAGCTTCCAGGTAGAGAATGTGGATTTTGCAGCAGAGTACTTTCCCCAATATAAACAGAAAGGGATAGAGTAATGTCAAAAGCAGATGAACTGTACCGGGCAACCTGCCTGGATATTTTGGAAAACGGATTTTACGATACAGATCTGGATGTCCGTCCCCGATGGGCTGACGGCACACCGGCCCATACCGTAAAGAAATTCGGCGTGGTAAACCGCTATAACCTGCAGGAGGAATTTCCTCTGATGACTCTGCGGCGCACCTATTGGAAATCTGCCTTGGATGAGCTTTTGTGGATATGGCAGAAGAAATCCAACCGTATTGCAGAACTGGGCAGCCATGTCTGGGACGAATGGGCAGGGGAGGACGGCACCATCGGTAAGGCCTACGGCTACCAACTGGGAATCAAGCACCAGTATAAAGAAGGTGAGTTTGACCAGGTGGATCGGGTGATCTATGATCTGAAAAATAATCCTGCATCCCGCCGGATTCTGACCAATATCTATAATTTTGAAGATCTCCACGAAATGAACCTGTACCCCTGCGCTTATTCTATGACATTTAATGTCACTGGCGATACCCTAAACGCCATTTTGAACCAGCGCAGCCAGGATATGCTCACCGCCAACAACTGGAATGTGTGCCAGTATGCTATGCTGACTATGATGATGGCCCAGGTGGCAGGTCTGAAGCCGGGTGAATTGGTCCATGTGATTGCCGATTGCCATATTTATGACCGCCATATCCCTGCGGTGAAGGCAATGCTGGAGCGTGAGGGGTATCCTGCGCCCAAGGTGACGCTGGACGAGAGTATCACGGATTTCTATCAGTTCACCAAAGATAGTTTCCGGGTGGAGAATTATCAGTACCACCCCTTTGATTTTGAGATCCCTATGGCCATTTGATGCGCCAGCCCCGCAGGGGCGTGGCAATTTCAAGCACCATCTATAATAAGTGGCATTGCGAGCCCCGTAGGGGCGTGGCAATCTCGAAGAACAGTCTGTTAGGAGGTAGCATCGTGGATTTAATCGTTGCGGTATATGACGATTGGGGCATCGGAAAAGACGGAACCCAGCCCGTTGCCCTGTCTGCAGACCGGAAGTTTTTTCGGGAAACAACGAAGGGTGCAACCGTAATCGCCGGAAGAAAAACCGTTGGAGATTTTCCCGGTCAAAAGCCTCTGCCCGGTCGGGAAAATTATGTGCTTACAGGACAAAATCTGAACTTGCCTGGATTTACACTCTGCCATAGCCCGGAGGAAGTCCTTCAGGTAGCAGAAAAAGCTGCAAATGCCTTTATCATCGGCGGCGGAAGCGTGTATAGCCTGATGCTGCCTTATTGCCGCCGGGCGTATGTAACAAAGGTGCATTGCACACCGCAATCGGATACTTTTTTCCCCGATCTGGATGCAAAACCGGAATGGCAGCTGACGCAGATTCTCCAATCGGGCGAAGAAAACGGCATAGCCTATGAAATCTGCCTGTATGAAAGAAATAAATAAGCCCCAATTTACCCCATTTTTTTCATTGAAAAAAATGGGGTAAAATATAAATGAAATGGCGAAAAATTCGTTGACATTTGGGGGATTTTGCGGTATATCTATAGTTGCCTATATATATAAAGAAACGGGGGAGGATAATGTCCAAGGAACTCATCAGACTCCAGGATCTTGTTATGGAGTTCGACGGGGAAAGGGTCCTTGATGGGATCAATCTCTATTTTAATGATAAGGAATTCCTCACGCTGCTGGGACCTTCTGGCTGCGGAAAAACAACAACCTTGCGGATTATAGGCGGGTTTTTGAACCCAACATCCGGCAAGGTGCTTTTTGATGGAAAATGCATCAATGATGTGCCGCCCTA
>JAZRLK010000016.1:0-7479 GCA_045646805.1 Faecousia sp. | reverse complement strand
ATCGTTTTTTCGAATAATTTGTCTAGCAAATATACTCAAGAATTTTCGTTGGCTGTTATTCGTTTTAAAACGCTTAAACAATCCATTAATTGTCAAGGTGTTCATTTCGTCTTTGCGTTATTCAATTTACAAGGTACAGATTTGCGTTCCTCCCAGGTTTTGGCCCGTTCATCGGAACAGCTTGCATATGATACCAAAGAATCCTTCGTTTGTCAACCCCTTTTTTAAAAATTTTTCATCTTTTTTCTAAATATTTTTAAAGTTGTGTTTTCCCTGTTTTTTCAACAGTTTTTCAACCTTTTTGGACATTGGAAGTTACGCCGCTCAATGCCTGCGCCGCAATATTCTGATTTTCTTCCAGTCGTGCAATATCTCCTAACGAAATCATTCCGCACAATGTTCCGTTTTCCACCACCGGCAGACGGCGGATCTGTTTGCTTCCCATAAGGTGCGCCGCATTGGCTGCATCCACATCCGGACTTACCGAAAGAACCTTCCCTGTCATAACCGTTCTTACTTTTGTCTGGTTAGGCTGTTTGCCAGACGCCATACAACGGATCACCAGGTCCCGGTCTGTTACCATACCGCAGAGCTTGCCATCAGAGCCGCACACAGGCATTGCGCCTATATTATAATGTGTCAGCATTCTTGCCGCCACCTCCGCAGATTCCTCCGGGTGGATTCCAATCACATTCTTTGTCATAATATCCGATACTTTCATATCTACACCCCCTGTGCAGATCATTATTACCCGGATTTTCCGGTTTTATTCAACGAATATATAATTTTATCGTGCAACCGTGTCATTGCGAGCCCCAAAGGGGCGTGGCAATCTCATAGCAGGCAGTAACTTCTATTGCAAGCTTGCCTAAACACGGGACATTGTGCCAAGAGATTCCCACGGGTCTGACGCCCCTCGGAATGACACCCGGTTCGATAGATTTTTTGCATTTAAAGGCGCGGTGCAAAAATGCGCCGCGCCCTTTACATTATAATATATTAACTTAATTGGTTTTCGTAGGTAGGCACTTCGCCGGCTTCGCCGACGGTAAACTGCGCATTGAGCATTTCTTTGGCAATGCCTACCAGGGATGCGCCGTGACCGGCTTTTTCGCCATAGATGGCAATGGCGATCTGGGGGTTATCTGCCGGAGCATAGCATACAAAGGATCCGTGCTCCGAACCGCCGCTGCCGTGCTCCGCAGTACCGGTTTTGCCCGCAACGGGAATGGGATACGCCGCAAAAGTTTCCCAGGCTGTACCCTCCGGCGTGCTGCACACCATCTGCATACCGGTATGATAGGCATAGAACGCATCGTCGCTGATCTCCAAAACGCTGGCAATCTCCCTCTGGTTTTCCATCACAAGTTCCTCATAGTCCGGTGCCACAACCCGATTCAGGAAGGTAGCCTTATACCGTGTGCCCTGCTGGGACAGTGTTCCGGCATAAACCGCAAGCTGGATTGGCGTGAACATATTATCGGACTGACCGATAGAGGCCGCCAGCTTATCACCCAGGGAGAACACTGCGCCATCAGCATCATACAGCAGCTTCTTGGTTTCTTCATTTGCCCGGTAGCCTGCATATTCCCGAAGCTCCACACCGGTTTTTTCGCCCAGACCCAAAGCCTTGGCAGTGCTGTCAATGACCGACGTTTTCAAACGGTCGCCGATATCATAGAAGAAATAGTTACAGGACACTTGCAGCGCATTGGATGCGATCCGGTCGCCGTGGGTACCGCCGTATAGTGTATACACCAGACAGTTAGGCTGATAGTCTTCGTACTTTCTGAATTTACCTTCATCACGAATGACTGTTTCGGAGGTGATCAAACCGCTGTCGATGGCTGCGACCACCATATTCATCTTATAGGTAGAGCCGGGGGCATAAGTGCCCAGCAGTGCCCGATTGAAGGTGGGCAACAGGGGGTCTTTGAGCAGCTCATCATAATTTTCAAAGATATTTGCCAAATCATAAGTGGGATAGCTGGCGCAGGCCAGGACCTGTCCGTTTCTGGGGTCAATCGCCACAGCAGCCAGGCCTTCAATATCTTTACCGTCGCCACCCTTTTCTTTCAGGTACGCAGAAGTTGCAGCCATTTGTTCCTCTGCAACCCGCTGCAAATTGATATCAATGGTCAGCTCCACATTGCAGCCTGCCCGAGGCTCTCTGAGCCATTCGGAGGAAATCAGGGTTCCGTCGGCAGCAACGGTATCCTTACGCAGACCGTCGATGCCGTGGAGATATTCCTCAAAAGCCATTTCAAAACCGGACTGACCCACCTTGGTATCCATCTGATACCCCTCGATCGGCCTATAATATTCCCATTGCTCCGGGCTCATAGAACCCACGTGACCCAGAATATGGGCAGCATATTGAGTGTAATACTCCCGGATACTGGTTTCTTCCACACGCATACCGGGGATATTCAATTCCACCACCGCCGAACGCACGTCATCGCTGGCATCGGATACAAACTCATAAATTGGCAGAGATTCCACGCAGTTTCGAAGCATCACCTCGTACACCAGACCGATCACAAGTCTTGCTTCTTCATCTGACCAGGTTTCCGGCAATTTATAGCGATTGCGCAAATTTTCAATCAGCAGCGGGGCAGTAATATCCGTATCCAGTTTATAGTGACGCAAAAACGTTTGGAAATAATCCCGCTGAGAGGAATTATACTGATCGTGGATATAGGTAAAGGGACGCTGCTGGGAAATGGGGAAGGTTTCATTGTATTCAATGCCCTGTTCCTTACAATTGGTCGCCAGTTTATAAAGCAGCTCATAAGTATCCTCTGCACTGAGAATAACATAGTGATTGAGCATCAGGTTATAACCGGCACGATTTCCCACCAGAACTGTACCGTTGCGGTCCAGGATCTCACCTCTTGCCGCCTTTACGCTGGTCCAGGTGGTAAACGTTGTGGTGTTATCAGTCTGACCGCCTGTGGAAATGATCTGCAAATCGTACAGATGGCAGCCATAGAAAAACACGATCACTGCGAAGAGCAACATCAGTATTCGTGCACGAAAGCGTGTTATTCTTTCCATGTTTCTCCTCCGATGGATTCAATAAACAAAACGATGGGATACAGCACAGGGATCGCCACCACACTCAAACCGGCGGTGATCATAAATCCCACAAATCTGCCGGGAAGCGTCAGCTGTAAAAACAGCCCCACCACAAATTGCAGCAGCTGCAAAACCAAAGTAGCACTGCCGGCGCACAGAAGGGCGGCGCCGAAGCCTTTTTGCAGATATGCCTGACGAAAAATCGTCACGCCTACCGCCAGCGCTGTGATAAACAGCATTGTATAAGGACCGGCAGCCGTTCCGGAAAACAGGTACAAAAGCGATGCTGCCAATGCAAAAATGCTTCCGCTTTCCGCACCTTCCAGGATACAGATCACAAAGATCCCCACAGGCACCAACTCCGTAGTCGCGCCCATAAGCCGGAATTTGCACAGCACCGCATCCTGCAGCAGGGAAAGAACCACCAAAAGCACGCCGTAGAGCACCCATTTAAGAATGCCTCTGCGCTGTTTCGGGGTCAGATACAGCTTGCCCCAAAAGCCGGAATAAGGCTTATCCGATTTGAACTCTTTCTTCAGACCCATTGATTTCTCACCCTACATTATAATCCACAACCACAAAAACCTGCTCCAAAGAACCAATATCCGCAGCCGGCTCCAGAAGGGCAAATTTCGCAACACCGGTTTCGTCAAAACCTGCATCGATCACGTAGCCCAAGATCAGATTCCGGGGGTACACCGTAGAACCGGTGGTAACAACCTGGTCCTTGATGTGAATGGTTGCCGTATTCGGCAGATAGTTCATCCGCAGTTTATTGGGGCTTTCTGTAGTATAACCGCCCTTAACAATGCCGTTATAGCCTGCACCGGCAATGGTTGCACTGATTTCCAAAGAAGAGTCCAGCACCGTTTTGATCACGCAGTAATTGGGACCAACCTCGCTGACAAGGCCAACCAACTCACCATTTGCCGTGACGGCGCACATATTCTCTTCCACACCGGAGTTGCTGCCCCGGTTAATGGTGATAGTATTGCTCCAATCGTTGGAACTCCAGGCAATAATATAACCGTCAAGGAAGCTGTACTGCTCATCGGAGCCCTTCAGCTCCAGAAGTTCCCGCAGCCGGTCATTTTCACGGTTCACCGCATCGGCATTTCGGGCAGCATCCTGGATCTGTGCCAGTTCCTGCTTCAGCGCCTCATTTTCCGCCGCCAAAGCATCGTATTTATACAGATAGCCATAAAGCCGCTCTGCCTGATCCGTCAGATAACTCACACCGGTGCGGGCAGGGGTCAGCACACCTTGCACAAACATATTGGGCAAGCTGATATTGGTCACACTGCTGACCACAGCCAAAATAGCCGCCAACAAAACCGCCGCAATCAAAACGATCCGGATACGGCCTGTAAAAAAGTGCTTCATCGTTCATCCTCCATCAGTTCCGGAGCTGCCGCCTTCAGCATCTGCGTCAGGCTGCACACCGGGAGTCCCATTACATTATAGTAGTCGCCGTGAATCTTTTCCACGAACAGTGCAGCACCGCCCTGGATACCGTAGCTTCCGGCTTTATCCATAGGATCACCAGATTCTACATAGCGCAAAATTTCTTTTTGGCTGATTTTGCGGAAGAAAACCTCCGTGATCTCCGTGCAGGAATGGATCTGACCGCCGTGCAGGACTGTCATACCCGTCATCACAAAGTGGCTTCTGCCCGAAAGCATAGCAAGCATCCGGCAAGCATCTTCCTTGCTGCGGGGTTTGCCTAAAATCTCCCCGTCGCACACCACGATGGTATCAGCGGCGATCACCACATCTTCCCGGCTTGCGCAAGTAGCCAGCGCCTTACGGCGGCTGACCTCTGCCACCTGCTGCGCCGGATCGCCGTCAGGATCCATAGTTTCATCTGCCTGAGAAACCTGTATTTCAAAGGGGATTCCCAGCAGCCCCAGCAGTTCTTTCCGCCGAGGGGATTGGGATGCCAAAATCAGTTTCATATCATTCACTCTTCACTATTTTCTATTGCTGCTGTAGGGACAGGGTACTGCCCTTCCGCTACGGAGTTTCTTTATTCTACGCCTCGCAGGTACAGACCTCTGGTGCAGGCACCGGGATCGAAAGGTTTGGGATCAAAATAGCTTGCCATAACCTGATCCACCTCTTTGGGATTCTCCGTTGTAAAGTATATCCGGGTTGCCCACAATCCCAAACGGCCCAATTCATCCTGGCGATCCAGCCAGCTGAGTTTTTTGCCGTTGAGAACAATGCTGCGGCAGGAATTTCCGTCCCGAATCACGGGGAAATCTGCGCCGGTCTTGTCCGTCAGCTTTGCCGGGGACAGATGGCAGGTACATTTTCCTGTTTTACCCCGAATCAGGCAGTTTTCCGTCACCATCAGCGGCAGTCTTCCATAAGCCAGGATCTCACAAGGCAGTGCCTTGCTCACATCCCGGATCTGAGGCAATGTCATTTCAAAGCTCAGGCATGCAGAACGCAGTTCCAAATCCCGGATGGTATTGACAGCACCGGAATTATACAGATTCAATCCAAAGTCGCCCCGAATATCCATCCCTGCTTCCCGGGCAGGAATCATCAAACCCAGATTGCCCACCAAAGCCTCTTCTACACCTACGGATCTGACCAAACGCATATCCTGGATCAAGGCAGGAATATCCCCATCGTGAACAATCCGGGGCAACACGGCGCAAACCTTGGCATGACGAACCAAATTCCGACATAGATCGGTATCCGCAGAAAGAATATGCAGCGGTACGTACAAAATATCCGGCCGCATTTTCAGCAGCGACAGCGTGATCTGCTCACGGGTTGTTACCTGAACTGTCAGCCCCGGTGCTCTGCGCTGACCGGGATAGGCCATAAATTTCCGGGGTTTTCCCAAATTAACCGGATCCAAGCGTCCACGCTTGGCAGTGAGCATATTCAGCGCATCCCGGCGCATGGCATTGATCGCTGATACCGGCAGCATCAGCCCCGGCGCTACCCGAACACGCACCTGGGTGCAGATATAGGGTGTTCCTCCGGTTTTCAAAAGTCGGTCAGCCAGCGCTTCTTCCGTCAGCGGCACGGAAACTGCTTCTGCAGGCACAGGACCGGCAACTTCGCAAATGCGGCCCTCCGGATCCTGCACGCAGAGGCGGGATCCCCCGGCAGTAACTTCCATTTCCATAGTGACAGGAACACGGGGTGTTTCCGTTGCCTCGTAGGTTTGGCGCATTGCTTTATAGAAAACTCTGTTTTCCTGTTCCTCCTGGCGAGTACCGAACATCTGCTCGCCGGTGCGTCCCTGATAATAGCCGTCGGTAAAGCCCTGACGGTTAAAGGCGTTGTAAAGCTGCTCCATCATTGCAGGGGTTACTTCCGCACCTGTTGCCGCATGGCTGTAGACAGAGGTGACTGCCGCCACATATTCTGCCCGCTTCATTCTGCCTTCCAGCTTTACGGATGTCACGCCCATACGCTCCAAATCCTGAAGGTAGTGGACAAGGCAGTTATCCTTCAGGCTCAGGGGGTATTCATTTTTCCAGTTGCCATAGCCGTAGCTTTGGCGGCAAGGCTGTGCGCAGCGACCCCGGTTTCCGGAACGGCCGCCAATAGCAGCGGACAGATAGCACTGGCCGGAATATCCCATACACAGCGCGCCGTGACCGAACACTTCGATTTCAATAGGAGAACCCTGGCAGATATAGCGGATCTCTTCCCGGCTCAATTCCCGGCTGAGAACCACCCGTTTCAAACCCCAGGCCGCCAGCAGCCGTACGCCTGCCAGAGAATGGACAGACATTTGAGTAGAACCGTGGATAGGAATATGGGGTGCAATGGCCAGGCATTGCTGCACCACACCCAGATCCTGCACAATGAAGGCATCCACACCGCAAAGGGCGGCATGGCGGATAAGCTTTACAAGCTCCGGCATTTCCCGATCAGAAACCAGTGTATTTAAAGTTAAATGTACCTGTGTGCCCCGGATATGGCAGTACCGCACTGCCTCCGCCAGGCCTTCAGGTGTAAAGTTTTTTGCCCCTTGCCGGGCGTTAAACATACCGCAGCCCAAATAGACAGCGTTGGCGCCATTTTGAACCGCTGCGCGCAAGGCTTCCATCGAGCCGGCAGGTGCTAAAATCTCAAGCATAATCTTTTTCTCCATCTATACAGAAAATAGGCATACTCTACCATCATATACTTATGTGACATTATAACATAGTTTGTTTCAGACTTCTACCCCGTTTTCAGAAAATTTACGACTTTTTTAACAAAATATAACTATAACCATCATCCCACCGTTAAATTAGAATTTATATCGCTAACGCTCATAAATTCAATGCTGAATGCTAAATGCTAAATGCTGAATGAATGTGTCGCCATAGGCGACTATTTGAAATCATTTTCGAAGAAAATACAATAATTTAGCATTCTGCATTCTGC
>JAZRLK010000015.1:0-9907 GCA_045646805.1 Faecousia sp. | reverse complement strand
GTATTTTTTTGTGCAAAAATAGATTTTCGGAGGAATATTTATGGCGAAGCGTACTGATTTGAAGAAGATTATGATTATCGGCTCCGGCCCCATCGTCATCGGCCAGGCCGCGGAATTTGGCTACGCAGGCACCCAGGCTTGTCTGGCACTGAAGGAAGAGGGCTACGAGGTGGTGTTGGTCAACTCCAACCCTGCCACCATTATGACCGATACCACCATTGCCGATAAGGTCTATATGGAGCCGCTGACCCTGGAATTTATTGCAAAGATTCTGCGCTATGAGCGTCCCGATGCCATTTTGCCCGGTATCGGCGGCCAGACCGGCTTGAATCTGGCTATGCAGCTGGAGAAAAAGGGCATTCTGAAAGAGTGTAATGTGGAGTTGCTGGGCACCAGCAGCGAATCCATTGAGCGGGCTGAGGATCGGGAAATGTTCAAGCAGCTTTGCCAGTCCATCGGCGAGCCGACCATTCCTTCTGAAATCACATATTCTCTGGAGGAAGCCAAGGAAGCAGCCTTGCGGATTGGCTATCCTGTTGTTCTGCGTCCTGCCTTTACCCTTGGCGGTACCGGCGGCGGATTTGTCAACAATGAGGAAGAATTGATTGAGATCGGCATCAATGCCTTTAAGCTTTCCCCTGTGAATCAGGTTCTGGTTGAAAAGAGTGTCAAGGGCTATAAGGAAATTGAATTTGAGGTTATGCGGGATTCCAATGATCACGCCATTACCATCTGCGGAATGGAAAATCTGGATCCCGTAGGCGTTCATACCGGCGACTCCATTGTGGTTGCGCCGATTATGACCCTGAGCAAGCAGGATGAAAAAATGCTCAACGACAGCGCGCTGAAGCTCATTCGGGAGCTGAAGATTGCCGGCGGCTGCAATGTCCAGTTCGCCCTGAATCCCCAGACCAGTGAATACTATCTGATCGAGGTCAACCCCCGGGTTTCCCGTTCTTCCGCTCTGGCATCTAAGGCCAGCGGATACCCCATCGCCCGGGTTACTGCCAAGATCGCGGTGGGTATGGCGCTGGAGGAGATCAGCATTGCCAATACCAATGCTGCTTTTGAGCCCAAGCTGGACTATATGATTGCAAAGCTGCCCCGTTTCCCCTTTGATAAGTTTACTTCTGCCGTCAACGATCTGGGAACCCAGATGAAGGCTACCGGTGAGGTTATGGGCATCGGCTCTACCCTGGAAGAATGCCTGCTCAAGGGCATCCGTTCTCTGGAGGTGGGTGTCAACCATATTTACGCTTCCAAGTTTGACAATATGAGCAAGGAAGAACTGCTGGAATACATCAGCCACTTCCGTGACGATAATATCTATGCCATTGCAGAGCTGTTCTGGCATAATGTGAGCGTGGAGGAAATTCATAAGATCACCCAGATCACCCCCTTCTTCTTGGAGGCAATCAAGGGCATTGTGGATATGGAAACCACGCTGAAAAATAATGTGCGCAATCTGGAAATCCTGATCGCAGCGAAGAAAATGGGCTTTAGCGACAAGTATATTGCCCGTATGTGGTGCTGTGAGGAAATGGATGTTTATAATTTCCGTAAGGAAAACAATGTATTTCCTGTATTCCGTATGGTAGATACCTGCCATACCGGCGCATATATTCCCTATTTCTATTCCTCCTATACAGGAAAGAATGAATCTGTACTGAGCAATAAAAAGAAGATTATTGTCTTGGGCGCAGGTCCTATCCGAATCGGACAGGGCGTGGAATTTGACTATTCTACCGTCCATGCCGTTATGACCATTAAAAATGCCGGCTACGAGGCCATTATCATCAACAACAACCCGGAAACTGTTTCCACAGACTATACCACCGCCGATAAGCTGTACTTTGAACCGCTGACTCCGGAAGATGTGATGAACATTATCGAGTTTGAAAAGCCGGAGGGTGTTGTGGCATCCCTGGGCGGTCAGACTGCTATCAATCTGGCAGAGCCTTTGGCAAGCCGGGGCGTAAAAATTATCGGAACTGACTGCCTGGCCATTGAGCGGGCAGAAAACCGGGATAGCTTTGAAAAGATCCTGGAGCAGTTGAATATTCCCCAGCCTGTGGGCAAAGCTGTGACCAAGATTGAAGACGGCATCAAGGCGGCCAACGAGATCGGCTATCCTGTCCTTGTCCGCCCCAGTTTTGTGCTGGGCGGCAGAGCAATGCAGATCGTTGCCGATGAAAAGCAGCTGCGCCGGTACCTCAAATCTGCGGTTGAGATCGATGAAGACAAGCCGGTGCTTGTGGATAAGTATATCGAAGGCAAGGAAGTGGAAGTGGACGCCATCTGCGACGGCATCAATGTGTTTGTGCCCGGCATTATGGAGCTGGTAGAGCGCACCGGTGTTCATAGCGGCGACTCCATCAGCGTTTATCCCGCCTTCAGTATTTCCGACAAGGTCAAAGGAACCATCCTCCAGTATGCCAAGAAGCTTGGCTTGGGCATTGGCATCATCGGCCTTTACAATATCCAGTTTATCGTGGATAAGGACGATAATGTATTTATTATCGAGGTCAATCCCCGTTCTTCCCGTACTGTTCCGTTCCTGAGCAAGGCAACGGGCTATTCCCTTGCCGATATTGCAACAGAGGTCATTTTGGGAAAAACCTTGAAAGAGCAGGGAATCTTCGATATTTATCCGGAAGAGAAAAAACGTTGGTATGTAAAAGTTCCGGTATTCTCCTTCAATAAGCTCCGCGGTCTGGATGCCTACCTCTCTCCGGAGATGAAGTCCACCGGCGAAGCCATCGGCTATGATGATACCCTTACCCGTGCGCTGTATAAGGCTTTGCAGGCATCGGGTATGCACCTGCAGAATTACGGCACTGTGTTTGCCACCATTGCCGATCGGGATAAGGAAGAGGCTTTGCCGCTGATCCGCCGTTTCTATAATCTGGGCTTTAACATTGAAGCTACAGAGGGTACGGCAAGATTCTTGAAGGCCAACGGCATCCGCACCCATATTCTGGAAAAGATCAGCGAAGGCAGCGAGGAAATCCCGCAGGCACTGCGCCAGGGTCACCTTGCTTATGTGATCAACACCAAAGAGCCGGGCTCGGAAGGCTCCGATAACGACGGCCACCAGATCCGCAATGTTGCAACAGAAAACAATGTAACAATCTTTACTGCATTGGATACGGTCCGTGTGCTTTTGGACGTTCTGGAAGAAACTACATTGACCATTTCCACCATCGATGCGTGAGGTGCAGCCAATGAAACAAGGCATTTTTCAAATCCTGGGCAATGTTGCCCTGACCGATACGGTGTATGAAATGACATTGCAGGGGGATACCTCTGCCATCACCGCACCGGGTCAGTTTGTCAATATTCAGCTTGACGGACTTTACCTGCGGCGTCCCATTTCCGTCTGCGATGTGCAGGGCGACAGGCTGACCATCGTGTATAAAACCGTTGGCAAAGGCACAGCAAAAATGGCCGCTATGGAGCAGGGAAGCTTAGACCTGCTCACCGGTCTGGGTAACGGCTACGATCTGACAAAAGCCGGAGAAAATCCCGTTTTGATCGGCGGCGGCGTTGGTGTTCCGCCTATGTATCTTCTGTGTAAAAAATTGTTGGAACAAGGTAAAAAAGTTACCGTTATTCTGGGCTTTAATACCCAAAATGAGATTTTTTACGAAGACCAGTTCAAAGCCCTGGGCGCAAATGTGATCGTGACCACCGTTGACGGCTCCTATGGCATCCGCGGCTTTGTGACCGATGCGATGAAGGATTTGTCTTGTAGCTATTTTTATGCCTGCGGTCCGGAACCTATGCTCAAAGCCATTTATAAGGCCAGCGCAACATCCGGTCAGCTCAGCTTTGAAAAGCGTATGGGCTGCGGATTCGGCGCTTGTATGGGCTGCTCCTGCAAGACGATCACAGGCTATAAGCGCATCTGCAAGGAAGGGCCTGTTATGCAGAAGGAGGAGATCCTATGGGAAGATTAAGTGTGAATCTGTGCGGAATTGAGCTGGATAACCCGGTGATTCCCGCCTCCGGAACCTTTGGCTTCGGCTATGAATATGCAGAACTTTTTGATATCAATGAATTGGGTACATTCTCTTTTAAGGGAACAACAGCAGAACCCCGGTTCGGCAATCCTACTCCCAGAATTGCAGAATGTACATCCGGTATGATCAATGCGGTGGGATTGCAGAATCCCGGCGTAGATAAGGTGATTGCTGAAGAATTGCCTAAGCTTGCAAAGTGCTTCCATAAACCGGTTATGGCCAATGTCAGCGGCTTTTCTGTAGAGGAATATGCCGCAACTTGTGAGAAACTGGATGATCAGGAGCAGATCGGCTGGCTGGAAGTCAATGTCAGTTGCCCCAATGTCCATGGCGGCGGTATGAGCTTCGGCACAGACCCCAAGGCTGCGGCAGAAGTAACGCGGGCAGTGAAAAAAGTGACAACCAAGCCGGTTATCGTCAAGCTCTCGCCCAATGTTACGGATATTGTTTCCATCGCCAAAGCCTGCGAGGACGCAGGTGCGGATGGCATTAGTCTGATCAATACGATGCTGGGGATGCGCATCGATCTGAAAACCAGAAAGCCGGTGATTACCAACAAAATGGGCGGCTTTTCCGGCCCTGCCATTTTCCCGGTGGCAGTGCGGATGGTGTACCAGGTAGCCAATGCAGTGCAGATCCCCGTGGTGGGAATGGGCGGCGTTTCCTCGGCAGAGGATGTGATCGAGATGATGCTGGCCGGTGCCACAGCGGTGGAGATCGGCGCAGCCAATCTGGTCGATCCCTATATTTGTCAGAGAATTATCCACGACCTTCCTCGGGTTATGGATCAATATAAAATCAATGAGCTAAGAGATATTATAGGAGGCGTAAATCATGGGTAAGGATGTTATTGTGGCGCTGGACTTTTCCAGCAGAGAGCAAGTTTTTGCGTTTTTGGATCAGTTTACCGGCAGAAAGCCTTTCGTGAAGATCGGTATGGAGCTTTATTACGCCGAAGGACCTTCCATTGTTCGGGATATCAAAGCCCGGGGACATAAAGTGTTTTTGGATCTGAAGCTGCACGATATTCCCAATACTGTAAAGAAGGCTATGCGCGTGCTGTCCAATCTGGATGTGGATATCTGCAATCTTCACGCCGCCGGTACAACTGCTATGATGCAGGCGGCTTTGGAGGGCTTGACCCGTGAAGATGGCAGCCGTCCGCTGCTGATCGCTGTTACGCAGCTGACTTCCACCGACCAGCAAAGTATGGAGCAGGATCTTCTGATCCGTGAGCCCATCGACCAGGTGGTTATGCACTATGCAAAAACTGCGAAAAATGCAGGTCTTGACGGCATTGTATGTTCTCCCCTGGAGGCAGGCAAGGTGCACGAAACATGCGGCAGTGCATTTTTGACAGTCACCCCCGGCGTCCGCTTTGCCGATGGTGAGGTGGGAGATCAGAAGCGTGTGATGACCCCGGCGCAGGCCAAGGAGATTGGCTCCGACTATATCGTTGTAGGCCGCCCCATTACCGCTGCTGCTGATCCCGTTGCCGCATATGCCCGCTGTGTTGCAGAATTTTGTGGTTAAGGAGAAAGATATGGAAAGCTACAAGAGAGAATTTATTGCGTTTTTGCAGGATGCCGGCGTTCTGAGGTTTGGCGATTTTACCGCCAAAAGCGGCAGAAAGATTCCCTATTTTATCAATGCAGGTGATATCAAGACCGGCGATCAAATCGCAAAGCTGGGCGAGTTTTACGCCAAAGCCTATTTTGAGAAAATCGGAAATAAGCGCACTGTCCTCTACGGACCTGCCTATAAGGGCATTTCCATTGCGGTGTCCTCCGCAGTTGCTCTGTCCAAAGCTGGTTTGGATGTACCCTTCTTCTTCAACCGGAAGGAAGTTAAGGATCACGGCGAAGGCGGCTTGTTTGTGGGCTATGTGCCTTCTGCCGGGGAAGAAGTGGTCATCGTAGAGGATGTGATCACCGCCGGTACTGCCATTCGGGAAAGCATGGAAAATCTGTCCCGCCTGGAGGGTGTCCGGGTAGCTGCCACGTTTGTTATGGTAGACCGTAAGGAAAAGGGCAAGGGAGAAAAATCTGCCATGGCAGAGATCGCTGAGGAATTTGGCTTCCCGGTGTACTCTGTGGTGGATGTGTACGATATCATCGAGTACCTGAAGGAAGATGAAGCCAACGCAGAGAATGTGCAAAGAATTGAAAATTATCTTGCGGTAAACGGAGCAAAGCAATGAGAAGTTTAATTGATATTACAGATTTTTCTGTAGAAGAATTATATGAACTGCTGCAAACGGCAATGGACATCGGCGAGCACCCGGAAAAATATGCCGATACCTGCCGGGGTAAGAAACTGGCAACGCTGTTCTTTGAACCCTCTACCCGTACCCGGCTCAGCTTTGAAGCGGCAATGTACGAGCTGGGCGGCAATGTGATCGGCTTCAGTGATGCCGGATCCTCCTCCGCCAGTAAGGGCGAAAGCGTAGCGGATACCGCTAAGATCATCTCCTGCTATGCAGATATTATGGCTATGCGCCATCCCTTGGAGGGCGCTCCCTATGTGGCATCTCAGAATGCCACTATTCCCGTTATCAATGCCGGCGACGGCGGTCATTGCCACCCCACCCAGACTCTGGCAGACCTGCTTACTATCTACCGGGAATGCGGTAGATTGGACAATCTGACCGTTGGCTGCTGCGGCGATTTGATGCACGGCAGAACGGTCCACTCCCTACTGGCAGCGCTGACAAGATATGAGAACATTAAGATCGTGCTGATCTCTCCCGAGGAGCTGCAGCTTCCCGGCTATATGAAAAAAGAGGTTCTTGCCAAAAACGGGCTGTCCTATGTGGAAATGGAATCTCTGGAGGAGGCAATCCCGCAGCTGGATGTTTTGTATATGACCCGCATTCAGCAGGAGCGTTTCGACCGGAACGAAGACTATGAACGGCTGAAGGACAGCTATGTTCTGACCCCGGAAAAAATGAAATTGGCAAAGGAAACTATGCGTGTGCTGCATCCGTTGCCCCGGGTCAATGAAATTAGCGTAAAGGTGGACGAGGATCCCAGAGCCGCCTATTTCCGCCAGGCGCTCAATGGCAAGATTATGCGCAAGGCTTTGATTTTAAAGCTGCTCAAGGATGCCGAAGAGGGCAGGGAAGGGATTCGTGATACCAAGCTGTTGGTGGGACATTTGCGGTGCACCAATCCCCGGTGTATCAGCTCCATTGAGCAGGAATTGACCCATAAATTTAAGCTGGTGGATCCCCAGTCCAAAGAATGCCGCTGCATCTACTGCGAATCGAAGAAATATCTGTAAAAACATGGGCGTGTTGTAAAATATGCCAATCTATCGGTAGAATTTGTAGGGGCGCCTATTATCCGCCCCTACATCCATAGGATGTAGATAAATACATAGTTTTAGGGAGTGTTGCAAAATGCTGCAACACTCCCTTTCGTTATTTGTTGATACTCCAATATTTCAAGTTTTTTTGAAAAAGCGGCAAAGAATTATCAACCTCTTTGCCGCTTTGTTTAACCGTAAATAATGTTTGTGTTTCTTTTAACTGAACCAGCTAACTTATTTTATATCACTCTTAAAAAACTTCTTCATGTACAATAAAAGAAGTACACCTAAAATCGGGAAAATAGCTGCGATCAGCATACCCACCTTAAATCCTACCTGCTCCGGAGACAAGGATAAACTGCTCCCAAAAGTCTGTGCCCATTCAGTAGCGGAAATTTTATCAAAGATAATTCCCATTGTCTGAGGTGCAAATGAAGCGCCGAAGTCGCCACCTGCAGCCATCAAAGCATAAGCAGATACACCGACAGCAGGAATTTTTTCTTCCATAAGAATCAGTGTTCCCGGCCATAGCATCGAGGTGCAGATACCAGTCAGAACACATCCAACCAAAGAAAGGACTGCATTGGATGAGAGTGCAACAAAAACATAGCAGACAATAGCACCGAGCATACTTATCATTAGGACACGGGAGATGTTTTTACCAAACTTTGCATAGGCACTTCGCGTAAGAGCAAGAAGTACTGCGAACAGGCACATACCAAAAAGGTCTCCCCACATTTTAGGAATGTGAAGTACATTTTCCGTATAAACTGAAATCCAATTAGACATGGTGTTCTCGGCACAGGCACCGAGGAAAATACACGCCATGCAGAGGAAGATTCCCTTTGTTCTGTATGCGGACTTGACGGCTTTTTCTTCATTGTGTTCTACGTTCATATCCGGCAGTTTTGCTGTAAACAGCAGAATAGAAGCAATGACAGGGAGAGACGCCCAGAAAAACGTCAGATACATCCAATACTGATTGCCGAAGAATTTAAGAAACAGGGTGCTGATTAACACAACGCCTACCAGACCATATCCGTAAAGTGAATGAAGAATACTCATATCTTTATCAGGTGTCTCGGATGGCAATGCCGCAACCGTTGGGCTAAGCAAAACTTCGCCAAGTCCTGCCGCAACTGAGAAGAGAACCGTGCCAATAACCAGACCAGCATATGCATACTGTGGAAACAGCGTAGGGATTAGAGCATAAACGCACAAACCGGATGCAGTGACAAGCGGCATGATTCGGACTGTCTTGTGAATATTAAAATACTTGCTAAAAAAACTAAAAATCAAGTCAATTCCCAACTGTGTGCAGAAATTGACAAGAACCAGCGTGCCGAGAAGAGTATAGGATATCCCATACATTTCTCTGAAGGTTGCGAACAAAAGCGGAGGAAGGCTAAATACCGAGGACATTGCAAGGTATGTAAAATAACAGGTACGCTTTGTTCTTTTTGAATTCATTGTGTCCATAATAAATTCCTTTTCTTTGTATATTCCATATATAGGTTATTGTTCCAATTAGCGCTATTGACAATCGAAAACTTATACCATATAATTATAGTATCATATTAGATGAATTCATATAACTATAGTACATGTTTTTGGTAAAATAATTTCAAATAGAAAGCGAGTACATTATGCTCTCAACACCGATAAACTTTGATGATACAATGCGTGAATTATTTGAGTATCCAGACCCTTCGTTTCCTTTTGTCGTTTGGTCGGGAGATTTTCAGTCATTTGCAGACAAAACAATCGTCTGTCACTGGCACAAAGAATTTGAATATGGGGTATTACTTTCCGGAGAATTGGACTACTATATTGACGGACAACACATTCACGCCCAAAAAGGAGAGGCTGTATTCATCAATTCCAATATTATTCATATGGCAAAACATACTACCCCGAGCGAAATAAATATTTTTACTGTCAGTTTTTTACCTTCCTTGTTCGTAAATGGTGAAAAAGGAACCGTATATAAAAAATATTTTCAGCCCACGCTTCAATCAGGAATCAAGGGTTTTTGCATAACGCCTGCCACACATAATGGGAAAACAATCCTCGAACTCCTCTACAAACTGATTGATATTGATAAAAATTCTCCTGATGATTATGAATTATTATGCCTAACCATTGTCAGCCGTTTATGGAGTATAACATTAAAATTTATTCAAGAACATGAACATGGATTCGTTCCGTTACATAGAGAACATAACAACGAAGGCAAGGCGAAAGAAATTTTACGATACATACACGAACACTATAAGGAAAATATTCGAATTGATACACTTGCACAGAAAATATATATCAGTCGAAGTGAGGTTTTCAGGTGCTTTCAAAAATATACGGGACAGAATCCTATTGAGTATTTGAACGAATATCGTTTGGCCCACGCAGTAAATATGCTTCTTGAAACGGATAAAACAGTCACACAGATTGCCTTGGAATGTGGTTTTTCAAGCTCTAGCTATTTTGGTAAGGTTTTTAAGAGCAAATACGCCATTTCACCTACGCAATTCAAAAATAATCGTTCATTAGTTGGAACCTATTAAGGAATGCTTCAAATA